>DATENM010000053.1 GCA_035275065.1 Blastocatellia bacterium | reverse complement strand
ACAGGATGTTGTTGGAGGAGAGCATGAGCACGCTCGCCTCGATCTGCGCCTCCGGCGAGAGGGGGACGTGCACGGCCATCTGGTCGCCGTCGAAGTCCGCGTTGAAGGCGGTGCAGACGAGCGGGTGGATCTTGATGGCCTTGCCCTCGACGAGGATCGGCTCGAAGGCCTGGATGCCCAGGCGGTGCAGCGTGGGGGCGCGGTTCAGGAGCACGGGGTGCTCGCGGATGACGTCCTCCAGGAAGTCCCACACCTCCGGCCGCTGCTGCTCGACCATCTCCTTGGCCGCCTTGATGGTGGTGACGAGCCCTTCCTTCTCCAGCTTCGAGTAGATGAAGGGCTTGAACAGCTCCAGCGCCATCTTCTTGGGCAGGCCGCACTGGTGGAGTTGCAGCGTCGGGCCAACCACGATGACCGAGCGGCCAGAGTAGTCGACGCGCTTGCCCAGCAGGTTCTGGCGGAACCGCCCCTGCTTGCCCTTGAGCATGTCGCTCAGGCTCTTGAGCTTGTGGTTGCTCGAGCCGGACACGGCGCGGCCGCGGCGGCCGTTGTCGATCAGCGAATCGACCGCCTCCTGCAGCATGCGCTTCTCGTTGCGGATGATGATCTCTGGCGCCTGCAGCTCGAGCAGCCGCTTGAGGCGGTTGTTGCGGTTGATGACGCGGCGATAGAGATCGTTCAAGTCCGAGGTCGCAAAGCGCCCGCCATCGAGCGGCACCAGCGGCCTTAGCTCAGGCGGAATCACCGGGATGACATCGAGAATCATCCAGTCCGGGTGATTCCCGGAACGGCGGAAAGCGTCAACCACTTTCAGCCGCTTCGAATACTTGAGCTTCTTCTGCTGCGACGTTTCGTCCTTCATCTTCTGGCGCATTTCGGTTGCCAGGTTGTCAACGTCAACGCGCTTCAAGTGCTCTTTGATGGCCTCGGCGCCCATCTTCGCGGTGAAGCGACCGGCGTACTCGGACATCAACTGGCGGTAACGCTCTTCCGTCAGCAGGTCTTTCTCTTTCAGCTCGGCCACGTCACCCGGATCGATGACGATGTAGGATTCAAAGTACAACACCTTCTCAAGCTCGCGCAGCGGGATGTCGAGCAGGTGGCCGATGCGACTGGGCAAGCCCTTGAAGAACCAGACGTGCGAGCAAGGCGAAGCCAGCTTGATGTGGCCCAGGCGCTCGCGGCGGACCTTCGATTGGGTGACCTCGACGCCGCACTTGTCGCAGACGACGCCGCGGTGCTTCATGCGCTTGTACTTGCCGCAGAGGCACTCCCAGTCGGTGACCGGCCCGAAGATTTTGGCGCAGAACAGCCCGTCACGCTCCGGCTTGAAGGTGCGGTAGTTGATCGTCTCCGGCTTGGTCACTTCGCCGTGCGACCATGAAAGAATCTTTTCCGGTGAAGCCAGACTGATGCGAATCGCTTCAAAGTCAGGTGCCAGGTTCGTCTTCTGTTCGTGTGTTCTAAACATTACGTTCACCTTCCTCCGCTTCGATTGCGGATTGCGGATTGCGGATTGCGGATTGGAGAATGATCTGCGACTTCAAATTTGAAATCTCAAAATCGGTCTCCATAATCCGCAATCCACAATCCGCAATCCGCAATCCGTTACTCGGTTACCGCTTCCTCTTCTTCGCTGCGGCGCATCAACTCAACGTCGAGACAGAGCGATTGCAGCTCGCGGATCAAGACGTTGAATGATTCGGGCACGCCGGGGTCGAAGTCGGCTTCGCCTTTGACAATCGCTTCGTAAATCTTCGAGCGCCCGGCCACGTCGTCACTCTTGGCCGTCAGCAGCTCTTGCAGGATGTGCGCGGCGCCGTAGGCTTCCAGCGCCCAGACTTCCATTTCGCCGAAGCGCTGGCCGCCGAACTGCGCCTTACCGCCGAGCGGCTGCTGCGTGATCAGCGAGTATGGCCCAATCGAACGCGCGTGAATCTTATCGTCAACCAGGTGCGACAGCTTCATCATGTAGATGTAGCCGACCGTCACCTTCTGCTCGAACATATCGCCCGTCATGCCGTCAAACAACGCCGTCTTGCCCGACGTCGGCAGGCCGGAATACTCAAGCAGGCGCTTGATGTCGGCCTCGCGGACGCCGTCAAAGACCGGCGAAGCGAACGGGATGCCTTCGATCAGTTGACGCGCATGCTCGACGAGGTCGGCATCCGCCATCGCCGTGAAGCGCTCCTGCTGCTCGGGCAGCGTGAAGACGTCTTTGTAGATTTTGCGAATGCGGTCGGCGCGCGCCTCGTCCGACAACAGGTCGCCGAGCATGCGGCCAATACTCTTCGACGCCCACCCGAGGTGGGTTTCGAGAATCTGGCCAACGTTCATGCGCGACGGCACGCCGAGCGGGTTCAAGACGATCTCGACCGGCGTTCCATCCGGCAGGTACGGCATGTCCTCTTCGGGCAGAATGCGCGCGATGACGCCCTTGTTGCCGTGACGGCCCGCCATCTTGTCGCCGACCGAGAGCTTGCGCTTCATGGCGACGAAGACCTTGACCATCTTGATGACGCCCGGCGGCAGCTCGTCGCCCTTCTTCAGCTTCTCGACGTTTTCGCTATGAAGCTGTTGCTGGACTTTGATCTGCCGCTCGGTGCGGCGCTCGATCTCGTTAATCTCGGCCTGGATGTCGAGCCGCGCGTTGGCGATCTCGATCTTGCGCAGCGCCCCCATCTCAAGCGTTTCCAGCTCCTCGCGCGTCAGCTTGGTGCCTTTCGCAAGCAGCTTTTTGCTCTTGTAGACCAGGTCATCCGAGAGCCGCTGGCCTTCGAGCAACTCATAGATGCGCTTGTTGCGCTCGTCTTCGAGAATGCGCGTTTCGTCGCGCAGGTTCTTTTCTAGCTTCTCCTCTTCGGCGCGCTCGATGGCGAGTGAACGCTCGTCCTTCTCCGCGCCCTTGCGGGTGAAGACCTTGACGTCAACGACGATGCCGTCAATGCCCGGCGGGCAGGTCAGACTGGCATCGCGCACATCGCCGGCCTTCTCGCCGAAGATGGCGCGCAGCAGCTTCTCTTCCGCCGTCAGTTGGGTTTCGCCCTTGGGCGTCACTTTGCCGACGAGGATCGAGCCCGGCTTGACGTAAGCGCCGATGCGGATGATGCCCGAATCGTCCAGATCGCGCAGCGCCGATTCCGAAACGTTCGGAATGTCGCGGGTGATCTCTTCGGGGCCGAGCTTGGTGTCGCGGGCTTCGACTTCGAGCTCTTCGATGTGAATCGAAGTGAACGAGTCTTCCTTGACCAGCTTCTCGCTGACCAGGATGGCGTCTTCAAAGTTGTAGCCGCGCCACGGCATGAAAGCCACCAGCACGTTGCGCCCCAGCGCCAGCTCGCCGCCCTGCGTGCAAGGCCCGTCGGCGATGACATCGCCTTTGCGAACGTGCTGGCCTTCGCGCACAATCGGCTTCTGGTTGATGCAGGTGTTCTGATTCGAGCGCTTGAACTTCGTCAGCGCGTAGATGTCGGCGTTGATCTCGCGCGAGGTCGTGCCGCCGATGCCGTGCTCGGCGCGAATGATGATGCGCTCGGAGTCAACCGAGTCCACCACGCCATCGCGCTTGGCCAGCACCACCGCGCCCGAATCCTGCGCCGTGACGCGCTCCATGCCTGTGCCGACGAGCGGCGCTTCGGCGCGCAGCAGCGGCACCGACTGGCGCTGCATGTTCGATCCCATCAAGGCGCGGTTGGCGTCGTCGTTTTCGAGGAAAGGGATCAATGACGCGGCGACCGACACCAACTGCTTCGGGCTGACGTCAATGAACTCCAGCTCGTGCGGCTCGTTGAAGCGGAAGTCGCCCGCCTTGCGCGACGCGGTGCGCTCCTGTGTGATGTTGCCGTGCTTGTCGGTCTCGACCGACGCCTGGCCGATGGTGTAACGATCCTCTTCCCAGGCCGACAGGTAGAACGGGTACGGCTCATGCTCTGCCGCCACACTGCCGTCCGCCGTCAGCTTCTTGTTGACCTTGTCCACCTGTTCTTTCGGCAGGTGGTCGCCGATGTTGAATTCGCTGTCGCCCGCCGACAGCACGCGGACGTAATCGATCACCCTCCCGTTTTCGACCTTGCGGTAAGGCGACTCGATGAAGCCGAACTCGTTGATGCGCGCAAAGCACGACAGCGACGAGATCAAGCCGATGTTCGGGCCTTCCGGCGTCTCAATCGGACAGATGCGCCCGTAGTGCGTCGGGTGCACGTCGCGGACTTCGAACCCGGCGCGCTCGCGGCTCAAACCGCCTGGCCCGAGGGCCGACAGGCGGCGCTTGTGGGTAATCTCCGACAGCGGGTTGGTCTGATCCATGAACTGCGAGAGCTGGCTTGAGCCGAAGAACTCGCGCACCGCCGCCGTCACCGGCTTGGCGTTGATCAGGTCGCGCGGCATGGCCGTCTGCATCTCCTGATGGATCGACATCTTTTCTTTGATGGCGCGCTCCATGCGCACCAGGCCGATGCGGAACTGATTCTCTAACAGCTCGCCGACGGCGCGCACGCGGCGGTTGCCCAGATGATCGATGTCGTCGGCTTCGCCGATGCCCTTGCGCATCTTCAGCACGTAACCGATGACGTCAACGAAGTCCGTCGTCGAAAGCGTCTGCTGATCCAGACGGTCGCGCTCCGGTTTGCCGAGCTTGATGTTGGCCTTCAAGCGACCGACGCGCGAGAAATCGAACTTGCGCTCGTCGAAGAACATGCCGCGGAACAGGTTCCACGCCGTCAGGATGGTCGGCGGGTCGCCGGGGCGCATCTTACGATAGATTTCGAGGATGGCGTCGCGCGGCGTCTTCACCGAATCCTTCTTGAGCGTCTGGCTGATGACCGTGCCGACTTCGTCGCGCTCGGGGAAGAAGATTTCGACTTCCGTGACCCCGGACTCGACGATCTGCTGCCACTCGCGCGCGGTCAGCTCGGTGTTGGTTTCGGCGACGACTTCGCCGGTCTCGTGGTTGATCAGGTCGTCGGTCAAGAACGCGCCTTCGATCTCGCCGGGGTCAACCACAACCGACTTGACCTTCGCTTTGCGCAGCGTATCAATGTCTCGGCGCGACAGCTTCTTGGCGTTGGTGCCGCCACGCACAATCACGTCGCCCGACTTGTCTTCGACGTTTTCGGCCAGGTGCAGGCCGACGATGCCCTCGTTCGGCTCGAAGTGCAGCCGCCCGCCTTGAATGGCCGCCTTCTGCGAGTTGTAGAACATGCGCAGCACTTCGGCGTCGGTATAGCTCGAATGCTTGATGATGTCTTCGAGCTGCGAGTCGGTGCCGATCTTGTCGAGATCGATCTTCTCCATCAGGCCGAGGGCGCGCAAAAAGACCGTGCCGTAGAACTTGCGCTTGCGATCAATGCGCACGTAGAGCAGGTTCTTGGTGTCATACTCGAACTCGACCCACGAGCCGCGATAGGGGATGACCTTGGCCAGAAAGTAGGTGTTGTTATTCGCCTTCTCAAAGAAGATGCCGGGCGAACGGTGCAATTGGCTGACGATGACGCGCTCCGTTCCGTTGATGATGAACGTGCCGTTATCGGTCATCAGCGGAATCTCGCCAAAGAAGACCTCTTCTTCTTTGATGTCGCGGATAGACTTCTGGCCGGTATCTTCGTCCGTGTCCCAGACGGTCAGGCGAATCTTGACCTTCAGGGGCACGGCATAGGTCATCGATTTTTCCTGGCACTCTTTTTCGGAGTGCTTGTGCTGCAAGGTCACCGGCTCGCCGCAATTGTCGCACAGCACCGGCGACACCGTGTTCATGGTGCCGCACTGCGAGCAGACCACGTCTTCGGCCTGATAAGGATTGACGCGCAAGATGTTGCCGCACGAGCGGCAGTTGGTGCGCAGGTGATAAAGACCTTCCAACTGGCCGCACTTGCATTGCCAGTTGCCGATGGAATACTCAACGAAATCGAGCTGCGAGGTTTCGCGGAAGTCGGTGATCGGGAAGACCGAGCGGAAGACCGCTTGCAGGCCAATGTTCTCGCGTTCCGCCGGCAGCAGGTCCATTTGCAGGAAGCGATTATACGACTGGCGCTGCACCTCGATCAGATTGGGGATACGAATGGCCGTTTTGATGCGTGAAAAATCGAACCGCTCACGGCCTACGCCGTTGCCGTTGTTGAGTTGTGCTGACATATCTCTCCTTGATCAGAAGGCAAGAAAACGCTTGCAGGGCGGCACACCCGTCCCAGCCTGGTTGGAGAAGCTTTTGTACGCAAAACGGGGTGTGTATTGCGATTCAACTTCAAAGCTGAAATGTTGCGGCCTCACTGCAAGCCATCGAATTTTCGCAGACACAAATGCGAAGCACGGCTGGAGACACCTCATCCAACCGCGAGCTTCGCGAATTTTTGAGCGCAAACTTATTTTTATTACCGTCGCCGTCCTTTAACGTCCTGAATCAAGATTTTACACAGAAGTCGCGGGATCGGTCAAGCCGCGCCGGGCGTCGGGTGCTGGGTGCCAGGTGTTGGAGATTGGCAATTGCGACTTCTCCGACCCTAACACCCAACCCCTGTCGCCTACTTCAGCTCAACGGTCGCGCCCGCATCCGTGAGTTTCTTGCGAAGGGTCTCAGCCTCGTCCTTGGGCGCGGCTTCCTTGACGGCCTTGGGCGCGCCTTCGACCAGGTCCTTGGCTTCCTTGAGGCCGAGGTTGGTGATCTCGCGCACGACCTTGATGACGCCGATCTTCTTGCCGGGGTCAGCCAGGCCGGTGAGGATGACATCGAACTCATCCTTCTCCTCGACCACCGGGGCCGCCGCCGCGCCTGCCGCCGGGGCCGCCGCGACTGCCGCCGCCGCCGCCGACACGCCGAAGGTCTCTTCCATCATCTTCACCAGTTGTGACGCTTCCAACAGCGTGAGGTCTTTAATCTGATCAACGATTCCTTGAAGTCTTTCTGCCGACATAATCTATACTCTCCTCTTAAAATCTTCTGCCTGTTAGCCCGCCGCTCGACCGGCTAACGCTCGGCGGCCTCGCCGGTGCATCTCCGACATTGGCCTGCCTGCCACGCCGCCCCACTGACACGCTGCAAAGCGGCAATTCCATTTTGGATTTTAGATTTTGGATTGGCAGAGCGCCGCAGGTTTAACCGCGCCGCCTTTTCCTCAATCCAAAATCTAAAATCTAAAATCCTATGCGTTTTCTTTCTGCGCCCGCACCTGATCAATAACCACCGTCAGATTGCGCGCCACACCGGCGGTCGCCACCGCCAGCCGCTGCGCGCCGCTGTTGATCAGGAACATGATCTTCGAGACCAGCTCTTCCTTCGACGGCATCGTGGCAATCGCCTCGATGTCCTGCACGCGGATGGCCTGGCCTTCAACGATGCCCGCCTTGAAGGAAAAGACCGGGCTTTCTTTGGCCCACTTCGACAACACCTTGGCGAGGGTGACCGGATCGTCTTTCGACAAAGCGATGGCCGTCGCGCCGGTGAAGTTTTCCTTGATCGAATCCATCGGCGTGCCTTCGGCGGCGCGGATGGCCAGGGTATTCTTCACGACGCGGTAGCTCAGGTTCGCCTGGCGCAACTCGCGGCGCAAGCGCTCGTCGTCGCCGACCTTAATGCCTTGAAAGCCGACGAGCAGCGCGTGCGGCGACTCCTGAAACTCCTGGTGGAGAACGTCTATCTCCTGCTGTTTCTGTGCCCTTGTTTTCACAATTCTTCTCCCAGCCGATTTTGGATTTTGGATTGCCGATTTTGGATTCAAGGAACGGCGTTGATTTCGTCCCTCAATCCAAAATCCAAAATCGCCGCGCGCGAAGCGCGTCTCTAGCTATGAAAATCCAAAATTAAAACTCCGCGGTGTTGAGCTTGATGCCCGGCCCCATCGTCGATGAGAGCGTCGCGTTCTTCACGTACTTGCCTTTGGCCGCCGACGGCTTGGCGCGCATGACCGCGTCAATCAGCGTCTTGGCGTTTTCGGCGAGCAGTTGCGGCTCGAAGCTCACTTTGCCTACGGGCGCGTGAATGACGCCGGTTTTGTCAACGCGGAACTCGACCTTGCCGGCCTTGGTTTCGCGCACGGCGCGCGCCACGTCCGCGGTGACGGTGCCGGTCTTCGGGTTCGGCATTAAGCCGCGCGGGCCGAGGATTTTGCCGAGCTGACCGACGCCGCGCATCATGTCGGGCGTCGCAATCAGCGCGTCGAAGTCGAGCCAGCCGCCCTTGATGCGGGTGACGATGTCGTCGCCGCCCGATTCGTCGGCGCCCGCATCCTGCGCTTCTTGCAGCTTGTCGGGCGTCCCGGCAATCACCACGACGCGCTTCGACTTGCCGAGCCCGTGCGGCAGCACCACCGTGCCGCGCACCATCTGGTCGGCTTTGCGCGGGTCAACGCCGAGCGTCATATCCAGCTCGACCGTTTCATCAAACTTCGCGTAGGCGATCTTCTTGGCAAGCTCGACCGCTTCCGGGACCGTATAGAGCCGGTTGCTCTCGATCTGCTCAACCGCCGCTCTGTATTTTTTTCCTGCCATAATTCCTCTCCAGGTAGTTAGCGTGGCCGGCCACAAACGGGCGGCGGCCACTCCCTCAAGGCGTCCGCGCGGCTCCTGAGACTGGCGCGACCACCTGCCGCGAAACAGGCCACGGGAGCCGGTTTCAGCGTCTTCGGGCAGAAGCGCATGTCGCCAGTGGGCGGCGTGGACGGTTAGTCTACGATTTCCAGCCCCATGTTGCGCGCCGACCCTTCGATGGTTCGCATGGCCGATTCGAGCGACGTGGTGTTGAGGTCGGGCATCTTGGTGCGCGCAATCTCTTCGATCTGCTTGCGCGAGATGCGCCCGATCTTATCGCGGTTGGGCCGCGCCGAGCCTTTCTCGATGCCGACCGCCTTCTTGATCAAGTCGGTGGCCGGCGGCGTCTTGGTGATAAAGGTGAAGGAGCGATCCGCGTAGACCGTGATGACGACGGGGATTTTCATATCACCGACGTTGGCGGTCTTGGCGTTGAACGCCTTGCAGAACTCCATGATATTGACGCCGTGCTGGCCGAGCGCCGGGCCGATTGGAGGAGCGGGGTTCGCTTTCCCCGCCGGGACTTGCAGCTTGATGTACGCAGTAATCTTCTTTGCCATAATCGGGTCGCTTGCGAGCCAGCCTGGTCAGGCTGAAACTCTCCCCTTTCTGAAAGGATGAATGATGAGCAATGAGTTAAAGAACTCATCCGCCATTCATCATTCATCGTCCATCGTTTCAAGTTATTCTTCTTCCGAGAACGTCAATTTCTCAACGTCGAGGAAGTTCAATTCAACGGGCGTCGAGCGCCCGAAAATCGTTACCATCACCTTGAGCACGCCCTTGTCAGGGTTGATCTCTTCGACCTGACCTGTAAAGCCGCTGAACGGCCCCGACAGGATGCGAACATGCTCGCCGTGTGCAAACGTATGCTTCGGTTTCGGCTTCTCTGCCGCCTCGGTGACGTGATGCACGATCTGGTCAACCTCTTCAGCCGTGAGCGGCGTCGGTTTCTGGCCGCCGACAAAGCCGGTCACCTTCGGCGTTGACTTAATCAAGTGCCAGGTCTTCTCGCTGACTTCGGCATTCTCGTCCGTCTCGATCTCGACCAGCACATAGCCGGGAAAGATCATGCGCGAGGTCTCGACGCGCTTCGAGCCGCGCATCTCGACAACGGTTTCAGTGGGCACCAGCACCTGATGGATCTGATCGCCCATGTCGTAGGCCTGGATGCGCGATTGCAACGACTCGCGCACTTTCTTCTCGTAGCCCGAATAGGTGTGAATGATGTACCAGTTTGTGGGCATAACGTCCGTGCCTAGCGAAAGACTTTTTCGAGCGCCTCGAAGCCGAGGGTAATGAGGCGGTCAACGCCCCAGAGGTAAAAGCCGAAGAAGAAGATGGCCACCAGGACAACAACCGTCGTGCTCCAGACTTCGTTGCGCGTCGGCCAGCTTGTCTTGCGCAGCTCGGTTTTGACGTTCTGATAGAAGTCGCCGATGCGCCCGCCGAACGAAAGCTTCGGCCTTCGCGCCGGGCGCTCGCCACTCTCTTCGCTGCCCGTGTCGCGCTCCACAGCCGGGCTCAACGCCTTTTCATCATCATCTGGAAACTCAGTCACTCGAGTCATTGCACCACCTCTACGACTAACGAACAGGGGTACCAGGATTCGAACCCGGCCTTACGGTTTTGGAGACCGCCGTGCTAGCCGCTAACACTATACCCCTAAACCGATTTTAGATTTTAGATTTTAGATTTTGGGACAGGCCGCCCCAATCCAAAATCGGCAATCTAAAATCCAAAATCGAATCACTTCGTTTCTTTGTGCGCGCGATGCACACGGCACTTGTTGCAAAACTTCTTGAACTCAAGACGGTCGGGCGTCTTCTTCTTGTTCTTGGTCGTTACATAATTGCGATTCTTGCACTCGGTGCATTGCAACGTAATGTTATCTCTCGGCATAAATCCTCAACTTAAAAGCGCGATCTTATGATCGGCGCAACGAACGGCTGCCGGGGCCGCGAAAGCGGCTCCGGCAGCCTGTTTCAAAGCTACTCCAGGATTTCAGAGACGGTGCCGGCGCCGACCGTGCGCCCGCCTTCGCGGATCGCAAACCGCAGCCCCTTCTCCATCGCTATCGGGTTGATCAACTCGATCTCCAACTGCGAATTGTCTCCCGGCATCACCATCTCCACTCCCTCCGGCAACTGCGCCACCCCCGTCACGTCCGTCGTCCGAAAATAAAACTGCGGCCGGTACCCGCTGAAAAACGGCGTGTGCCGCCCGCCCTCTTCCTTCGTCAGCACGTACACTTCCGCCTTGAACTTCGTGTGCGGGTTGATGCTCCCGGGCTTCGAGATC
>DATENM010000052.1 GCA_035275065.1 Blastocatellia bacterium | reverse complement strand
GAAGTTGTCGTAGGAATAGCTTGAGGCGAAGCCTGAGATGCTGCTGGCGCTCACCAGGGTGAGTTGGCCGAGGGCGTACTGCGCCGTGCTGCCGATGCCGTCGTAGGTGAAGTTGACGGTCGGCGTCTGGTTGATGTTGTTGGTGTAGTCTCGCTTGTAGGCACGGTTGAGGTCGTCATAGTAGTAGTTGGCGGTGACGTTGCGCGGGTCGGTGCGCGTCAACAGATTGCCGTTGCTATCATAGATGAAGGCCATTGGCCCTGAACTATTCTGCGAAGGTAGATCAGGCGGTAGGTTCTATAATTTTACCTTCAAAAAACGTACGCTGATAGCTCAGAGCATCTTCAGCAGGTATTACATAATAAATAGACCGATCACTAATTGACATTACTCTGGCTACTCGTTCTGCGGATTCCCTTAATGAATACCGTCCGACAATTAGATCTTTATTCTCTTTGTTCCTTTTTACTATCCAATCAAGGGCCAAATTCTCCGGCTTCCCCAAAAAATATTCGTAATCGGTGCCAAGCCTAAGCAAAAACTGTAATAGCTCCTTTGCTTCTTCATCAGTTGCTGCGCGGTAAACTTCACTGATTATTCCTAGGCTGTCTTTGAAGTATAATGACGTAGTAGCACCCTCTTTATGCCCACAAAGCCAAGATATACGGCGCAAAATAGGAGCCGGTAAATCGACTAATTGCTCCAATATCGACCACTTGTATTTTTCTTTGTAAGAGATTGGGATTAGCGTACTAATTGTGGTGAGACTCTCATCTCCCTTTTCATAATGAGTTATGAAGAAGGGTATATCATCGCTTGTTCCATACCACCTCATAGATGGCCCTGGTTCATCGAATTCATCGGAGTTCCAGATGGGAGTTGTCGGAATATAACTCTTAAAGGCAGACAAAGGCACACGGACATGTATCCGATCCTCCAGAGAGATTTGGCTCGGCAAATATCGCAGTCGAAGAGAATGCCAGAATTCATCCTGTAAGAGCCAATTGATCATCTATAATCTCCCAAGCTACCCCTAATTTTCTCGGCCAACAAAGGCAGTTAAAACATAGGCTGTCTTTCATATGATTAGCAGCAACAGCCTCTTTGTCAAGATATTACACCCGCCTGCGCATCACATGTTTATTCTCATCCTTGGCTTCACCACTGCTTATGCAAATAACTTGAACTCGGAGCAAGAGCATTCGATAATCAAGTCGCCTCGACAAGCAAATCATCTATGGCTAGCTTCTGCGTCTATCTCAGTAGAACTCGACATTTACATTCTTATTTTTCTCTAACGCCTGACCTTCGTAATGCTGGCTGGAATGCCGACTACACCTGATTCTCCGGGAATTGGTATGACTCCAGGAGTTCCTGCATGCCACACAACAAGACCTGGAGACTGAGAAGATGGCCTTATGGGTGTATAAAACTCAATCGCAGGAGATATTCCGTCATCGGGTAACGGACCATTCCAAGCTTTAACAGATGGCCCCAGACCGCCCCCGAAGTAGTTTCTCGGCTCTCGACCACCAACCAATCCGCTACTCATAATCTTATCAAGTTCACTGGAATTTACATAGCGATGGAAAGGACCGTATAACTTCGGATCCTCTTCCGGCTTGGCTGGCGCAATATCAATAGTAAGCGGGATGGGGACAATGTCTATCCCTTCCCCCGCCATTGCGGCTGGCCCTAGAACGCCGATCCCTGCGCCAGCAATGGCAAGTTCGAGCTCCCCAATAAACAGCCCTTCGACCATGCGGTCGCCGTCATTCTTGTGTGGATCGATTACCGTATTATTTATGAAATCCGTCAGCGCCGATCCCAGCCCAGGATCAATCTGCGTGTCGTCCGCTGTGATGATCACCTGCTCGTTCAACACCGAACTGTAGCCGTGACTCGCCCAAGTGCCGTTCCCTGCATTCACTTCTGCTGCCGCTTTCTCGTCGAACACCAGCGTCATCTGCGGTAGGCTCTGCTGCGCTTTCCGCCGCCGCGCCTCCTGCTCGTCGTCATAGTAATCCGGGTTCTCAACGATCCCCGGCGCGTGCCCCGTTGGGTCTACCAACGCCAGCGGGTTGTTCAACACATACGCATAGCGATTCATCGTCTGCGGGCTGCCCACCTGCCCGGCCACCGAGTCGGCGCTCAGGAACCGCCCCATGGCGCTGGCATAATACCGCGACGCGAAATAATCCAGCCCCGTCTCCTGGTCGCGCTCCTTTGCGGTGTACTTCTGCCGCAAGCCCTCGCTGATATAGCCTTGCCCTGCCGTCCGCCCGCCGACGCCCGCCTGTATCTCCTCGCCGAACGGCAGGTAGTCGTGCCGCCCCTTGACCGGGTTGGCCGCATCCGTCCCCGTGATAATACGTGGCGTCCCCAACGCGTCGGTCGTCACGTAGCTCGTACCGCTGCCGCCGGCACTGCCCGTGCCATACTCGGCCAACAGCTTGCCCGCCGCGTCGTAGACGTAGAGCGTCGTCACGCCATTGACGACCGCCTTCACCCGATGCTGGCCGCCGTCGTAGAAGTA
>DATENM010000051.1 GCA_035275065.1 Blastocatellia bacterium | reverse complement strand
ACGCGACGAAGCAAGTGAAGGCAGGCGCGAGCGAGTTGCGCCGCCACACAACCACGAGGTTGGTGTTGGCTTGGCCAGCGAAGGTGGTGCGCAGGCGCTATCAATTAGCCACGTCTTTGTCGAGCAAAGTTGTCTAACGCCCGCGTTCAGCGGGGCCGCGAGCGGCCTCACCAGTACCCATGTGAAACCCGCGGCGCGGCCTCCGCTGCAACGCCTTGTTAGACCCTACTTGGAGTTATAGAAACCACTCTGACAAGTGCCGTTCGATGAATTGGCTTCTCGGCTCGTTCTGTCGTCACTAATTCATCTGCACCGAGAGAGACCGCACTGGCCACATGCAATGCATCCATCGCTGCCAGCCCTGCGCTACAGGCTTCCTTGAATCCTTCCTGCACGATGCTGTCGAGAGTATCTGTCCAGTGAATAACCGCGTCGAAAAACGTCTTGTAGAACTCCGCTTCGGCTTCATTCCCGTAATACAGTGCCTTGGGAAGAACCTCAAGCTTCAAAAATACGCTGAAAACAAATCCTCGATTAGAATCATCGAGAACCTCTAAGGCTTTGATGGCGATAGGCGCTACACCGCGAGCCGCGGTTATCAGTACGCCAGCATCCACATAGGTTCTTATCATAGGGTTTTATGATGATCTTCTCCACGGCGTTCGGCAATCTCCTTCTCGACCTCATCCTGATCCAGTAATCGCGCACCCGAAGAAAGAATCTCTCGGCGAAGGGCAAGCAGCTTTTCACCCAGCAAGGTCCTGGGCGTGTAGTTCAATGGCTGGACTGGCTCTGCTGATGAAGCTTTCTCTATTTCTAAACTCATGGGAATTCACCTCCAAATCATCTTTACAATGACTCTTTCAGAGTAATTGAATCATTCAGCATCTGCAACAGAGCCAGACGCGCAAGGGTCTAACGCCTGCGTTGACCGAGGCCGCGAGCCGCACTCAACCACCCATGACCACCCCGCTTCGCGGCCTTCGCGTCCAACGCCTTGTTGGGCGACGACCGCTAGCATAATCCCTGCGCCCCTCTCATGCCCCTCGCGCTTGTTCACGGCGACGGCAGGCTTTCTTCCTTGGCCTTCGATTGCATACCGCCGCCTCTGGCGAGGCGCCCATTCCGCCCCACTGAA
>DATENM010000050.1 GCA_035275065.1 Blastocatellia bacterium | reverse complement strand
GCGGCCTGGTAGAGAAGGGAATCGCCTGCCGGTTCTACGAGTACCGGGGGCTGCTCAAAGAGATCCAAAACAGCTATAACGCGAATACCGAGACGACGGAGATGAGCATCCTGGCGCCGCTTTTCGAGACCGAGGTGATCGCGCTCGACGAGTTGGGGGCGGCCAAGCCGTCCGAGTGGGTGCAAGACACGATAGGCTTGATCATCAATGGGCGCTATAATGAGAAGAAGCTGACGATCTTGACGACGAATTATCTCGACGAGGGCCAGTCGCCGATGGATGAAACGCTCGGCGCTCGCATTGGGGCGAGGCTGCGGAGTCGTCTCTACCAGATGTGCAAAACGATAGTGATTGAGGGCGAAGACTATCGCAGGCGTTTCGATGCGTAGTGAGATAGAAAAGCAGTTGAGGCATTTTCGACGCCTCGCGAGTTAAGGTTGATCGCTGGTAAGAGGATTATCCAAATCCCTGGAAGGCTACGACGATTTCCGACACGAGCTGAAGGGGCGTATCCGCGACGCCCAAACGCGGGCGACGGTTTGTATCAATGGTGAGGCGGTGCGGTTGTACTGGCAGACTATGCGCGCTCGCCAAGGCTCATCCCGAAGAGCGATTTGTGCAACAACCACTCTTGGTGCGATGGAGCGGCAGACAGATGCGCCGTGACCGACCGGCGACCGAATCTATGGATTAGTCGTGCGGGGTACGAGCCGTCCGCTTACGGGGACGTACTGCTTCTTCTCCTGGTCGGCCTGGACGACGTAAGAGCCGGTCGCGCCGGTCCGCCGGTTGGGCCCGAACGTCACGGGCGCGATGACGCCCGTCGGGTAATCATGCAACTGCTCAAGCGCCCTGATCAGGTCGGCGCGACCGAACCGCTTGCCGCAGGCCCCGACAGCCTCGGCCAATATCTTGGCCGCCGCGTACGCCACCGCCTGAAATGCGGTGCTGCGCAAGGCGACGCCCGACCTTTGCATCAGCGAGAGGAATTCGCCAAAGTCGTCGCGGCCAGGCAGTGAAGCAGAGTAGGCCAGATAGGTCTTTGCCGCCACCGCCGGCGGCAGACTGAAGGCGGCGCGTCCAATCATCATCGCCGAGCTCAGCCAACCGACGCCCAAGCGCACCCTGTCCGCCTCGGCGGCGAAGGCTAAGAGGTCCTCGCCACTGCCGAAGAAAAAGATCGCGTCCGGCTGCTTCTCGGCTAGCGACTTGACCATCTGCCCCGGAGCGAGCTGGCCAGCGCGATAGCCCTGTTCGACGACGACGGCCATCGAATAGAGCTTCGCCTGTGCCTCAACCCCTGAGAGCGCGTCCCGGTTGAGACGGCTTTCGGCATAAACCACGGCGAGACGTTTCGTCGCCCGGTCGCCCGGTTGCAGCTTGATGAAATCGACCAGTGAGCGCGATTGGTCGGCAAAGCTCGGGAGCAGGTAAAAGACTGACGGGTTCGGCACCACGGCCTGCGGCGGCGACAGGGTGACCGGCCCGACGAGGGGGATTTCCCGTTGCCGCAAAAACTCATTGACCGCGTCGCCGTCCGCCGGCTCAAAGCTGCCGACCAGGGCGAACACGCCGTTCTGCTCGACCAGCCGGTGCGTCGCTTCCACGGTCCCCGCGGCGTCGCCGCGCGAATCGGCGACGGCCAGCTCGAACCGCCGGCCATAGACCCCGCCCTGTCTATTCACCTCCGCGAAATAAGCCTCCAGAGCCGCTTTCACGTCTTCGCCGATTTTCGCGAGCGGCCCGCTCAGGGGCAGCGCCGCCCCCACCTTAATCGTCGTGTCGGTCAGCCCTGGGTCACTGTCAGCGGCCTTGCCGAGCTTCTTCAAGTAAGCGATCAGGTCGGCCATCTGTTCCGCCGTCATGCGGAAGCGCGGCATGCCGGGATGGAGCGCCGCGCCGCTCGAACTGGTGCCGGAGGTGATGGCGCGCAGCAGGCTGCCTTCATCATAGGGTGCGCGAGCTTGCCCGGTGAGCGCCGACTGAGCCGGCGCTGTGAGCGCCTCCCAGGCCAGGGGCGGCGGTTGCAGGCCGCCCTCTCTTGAGCCTTCACCTTTCAGTCCATGACAGTTCGCGCAAGGGAAGGCAGTGGCTGAAAGTTCGATGTCGTCGCCGAGCAAGGCTTTGATCTCGCCGCCGGCGCTTTCACCCTTGAGGTAAATCTGCTTGCCGCGCCGTTCCTGCGGCAACAGGCCGTCGCCGTCCTGTGCGGGGGCCGGCCTGCTGAAAGCCAGCCAGGCCATGCAAGCGCAGGCGACCAGAATGATTGTGGAGTGGGGTTGACGCCGTTGATCCTTCATCAGTTTGATTCGGCAAGCTTGATGATGGCGTCGGCGATCTCAGCGGGCTTGGACATCGCAAAAGCCTTCAGCCATTGGCCAGTCTCAACGTTGCCGATCATCAACAAGGTGGAGTGATCGTTCTTGTCGGCAGCAAACCCGCCGACCTTGCGCAGAATCGTGTCCACATCCTCCTTCTTGCCGGTGAGCAAATACCAGCCCGGCTTCGCGTGAAATTGCTCGGCGTACTTCTTCAACGCGGCGGGCGTGTCAACGGTCGGGTCCACACTGATCGAAATCATGTTAATGCCGTTGCCAACGCGCTCGCCGAGGTACGCCTGTACTTTGGCCAGGTTCGCCATCATCGGCGGACAGACCGAAGTGCAGGTCGTGAACATGAAATTGATGACGACCACCTTGCCTTTCAGCAAGTCGTCGAAGAAGCGCACGGCTTTGTTATCCTGAGTCAATAACTCGGTATTCGGGAAATACGCCGCCGCCACTTCGGCTGGGGTTCTGGCCTTTCTGACTCCGACGCTGGCCGGCGATGCAGCGGCGGTCTTCGCCGCTGCGGCGGTGACGATCCGCACGAGCGTGTCGGCAGGGGCGAGCCCATACGTTCGCGTCCAGTAAGCGGCGCGGTCATTGCCCACCAGCACCATCGGCGAGTGATCGTTCTTATCACCGGTGTTCGCGCCGAGTGCTTTCAACAAGCGCGTGATCTGCTGGCGGTCGCCGGTGACGAAGGTCCACCCCGGCCCTGCATGGAATTTGTCCGAATAAGCTTTCAACCTTTCGGGGATGTCGGTCGTCGGGTCGACGCTGACGGAAATTAACTGGACGTCACTGCCGACGCGGTCACCGAGCTCCTGCTGGATTTTGCGGAAGGTCGCGGTAAGTGGCGGGCAGATGGTTGTGCAGGTCGTGAAGATAAAATTGATGGCGACGGTTTTGCCACGCACAAGATCGCTGTAGAAGCGTAGCCGCCTGCCGTCCTGATCGTAAACCGGCGTGTCAGGAATCTGTGCGGGTACATCGGCGTTGTCGCCGTCGCCCGTCATCTGGTTTGCCGCCACCGCCGTCTTTACGGGCATCTCGCCGCCCGCCTTGCGCAACATCATGCCACACTTCGGGCACTTGCCAGGCTTCGCTGACCTCACGTCCGGGTCCATCACGCAGACGTAAGCGACACGGCCCGGCAGGGCGCGCTCTCTGGCTTGTGCGGCGTGGCCGGCGACGGCAGAAGACGACAAGCAAAGCATCACCAGCAGCAGCCGGCAGGCCACGACCGGGGCGAACGGTCGGCCTGCTCTTATCCCGGTCGCTTTCGCCATTTCTTCTCTAATCCCCCAGGCACAGTTCTTCATTCGTTACCCCTCCTCTACCGACCCCACTGAATGTAATGGGGAACACAATGAGAGCAATCATCGTGCCGACTCGGATATACTTTACGGGTTATGAATCATGCCGGAAATAGGGTTGCGCATCTCTCTCCGGCGTGTTTCAGGATAGAACAAGCGACCAGCAGTTCGTCATCAATTACCGTGTGGCACTTACCGTGCCGCGTCACTGAGAGCGGTCTGCTCTCAGCCCGAATTTCTTCAGCTTGCGGTAGAGAGTCGGGCGGTGGAGGTTGAGAATCTGTGCGGTCTTCTTAACGTTATTGCGCGTCCGTTCGAGCGTTTGCCGGATGGCCTCTTGTTCGATCTCTTCGAGCGTCAGGTAAGCCGGTATCTCACACTTCATGGGCCGCGGGCGCGCCGCCTGGAGGTGTTCAGGCAGGTGCATGGGGGAGATCAGGTCTTGGTCGCAGAACAGAACGGCGCGCTCGATGACGCTCTCCAGCTCGCGAACGTTGCCCGGCCAGTCGTACTTCGACAGTAGGCTGAGGGCCGCCGGCGAGATGCCGCGGATGCGCCGATGATACTTGACCACGTAACGCTGCAAGAAGTGCTCGGCCAGCAACGCGAGATCGTCCAGGCGCTCGCGCAGCGGCGGCACCTGAACCTTGATGGTGTTGATGCGGAAGTAGAGGTCGTCGCGCAAACGGCCCTCGCGCAGGGCCTGCCGCGTGTCGCGGTTGGTCGCGGCCAGCAGACGGAAATCGACGCGCACCTCGCGGTTATCCCCCAGGCGGTGCAGGCTCCTGTCTTGCAGCACGCGTAGCAGCTTGGTCTGCAAATGCACGGGCATTTCCGCGATCTCGTCCAGCAGCAACGTCCCGCCCGCGGTCGCTTCAATCAGTCCGTGTCGGTCGCGGTCAGCGCCGGTGAACGCGCCCTTTTTGTAACCGAACAATTCCGATTCGATCAGGTCACCCGGTATGGCGGCGCAGTTGATCCGCGTGAAGGGGCGGCTGGCGCGCTCACTCTGTAAATGAAAGGCGGTGGCGATCAGCTCTTTGCCGGTGCCGCTCTCGCCTTCAATCAGGACCGAGGCGTCGCTGGCCGCCGTCATGCGGATGGTTTCATAGATCCGTCGCATCTCCTCATTCAGCCCGATGATGCCGAACGCCTGGTGGCCGCCGCTGAGGATGCGCTTGAGGTGGCGGTTCTCTTCGTGGATGGCGACGAATTGCAGGGCGCGCTCGACCAGCATCATTGCCTGATCGGGCGTGAACGGCTTATCCAGGTAGTAGTAGGCGCCTTCTTTGATCGCTGCGATTGTGATGTCGAGCGAGCCATGCGCCGACATCAAGATGACCGTGGTTGCCGGGCTGTCGGCTTTCACCTGAGCCAGCAGGTCCATGCCGCTGGCGTCCGGCAACCGCAGGTCGGTGAACACAAGGTCAAAGTGCTGCTCGTTGAGCAACTCGACAGCACGCGCCGCAGTGGCGGCGGCAGCGACTTTGTACCCGCGCTCGCCGAGGATCATCGCCATTGCCCCGGTGATGGCCGGCTCATCGTCCACCACCATGATTTTAGCACGCGGCAGCATTGGCTTTCTCTCCCTCAGCCGGCAAGGCGATTTTGACCGAGGTGCCTGCGCCGGCGCGGCTCTGGACGGCGATCTGGCCGCCGTGCAACTGGATGATCCTGGAAGCGAATGACATCCCCAGCCCCAGGCCCTGGCTCTTGGTCGTGTAGAAGGGCTCGAATAAATTTTTCATCTGCTCTTCAGTCATGCCGCAGCCCGTGTCCGTGATCGCCAGCCGCAGCGCGCCTTCGCCCGCCGCCGTCGTCACGATCATCTGCCCGCCGACGGCCATGGCCTGAATGGCATTGAGCATCAGGTTGATCAGTGCCGAACGCACGCTGGCCTCGTCGAGCATGGCATAGGCGCCCGCCTCGGTCAGTGTGAGGTTCACGCGGATACTCTTCTCCCTGAGTTGCGGCTCCAGCAGGGCGAGCGAATCGGCGACCACTCGATTCAGGTTCACGCGCCGGCGCGACAGCGTGACGGTGCGGGCGAAGCTCAGCACTCGCTCGGTCGTCTCGGTGAGCTGGCCAATGCCGTCAATAATCTTGTCGGCGAGGGCAATTTCGCTGGCCGCGACTTTGCCGGCGAGCTTGCTCTTCAGATGCAGCGAGTAGAGTTGCAGCCCGGCGAGCGGATTCCTCACCTCGTGCGCGACTTGCGCGGCCATGCGGCCCAGCGCGGCCACCTTTTCGTCGCGGTCGAAGCGCTTAGGATCGTGACAGCAGCACTGCTTGTTGATGGCGCGGCCAACGGATCGGATGAGGTCATCCGCCGTCACTGGCGGCGCGATAAAATCTGCCGCCCTCGCCTGCATGACCTCTCGCAACTGAGAAATCTTCGGCCTTTTGATGATGACGATTATTGGAAGGAAGGGAGTGCGACGGCTCAACTCCTTCAGCAAGGCAAGACCATCTCTGTAAGATTTGGTGCAGTCAATGATTGCCGCGTCAGGCCGGTCACTCTCGACGATTGCGAGGGCGCTCTCCAACTCCCACGCCCTTAACACGGTGTAGCTCCCGCGCTCAACCAATTCGGCCACCGCCGCGCCGCCGCTGGCCGAGCCGCCAATCACCAGAACCTTCCCCATGTTCGATCCTCCTCCGGTTGCCTCTCTCTTGATAGTCAACCTCACCCCTCACGAAAGCCTTGCCTGAGGAAATAACCGAAGGTAAATCTCCAGCCCAGAGCCTGCTTACAATCAAGTGCTGGAAAAAAGGCGCGACGCGTCTGGTCGCAATGTCGTTATTGAAGTCCGGTGCTCATCAACCGTTCCCACAGCAGCCGCAGGGTTGGCGATGAATATAATATAAAAAAGCGATTCAGTCCACACAGAAACGCGGCCCGCGGGGAAAACTTTTTTCTGAGCTCTGCGTCCTCAATAGGGGAGCGCCCGCACGATAAGCGGGGTTGTTATAATCTGAAACACACCGGGCGGCCTGTGATTCAGGCTGAAACACGCGAAGGTTTCCGCGCCGCCTCGCCGCACCGTAACCAAGGTTTTGCGCCTGTTATCTTTATCCTTTGGGCGCGTCGTGGGTATATCAATTGCCTCAGCATCAGCCGACTCGCTCAACGCGCCGAGTGGGCCGTTTTTTGTTTGCCGATCACCATTCATCCGTCAAAGGAGGGCAAATGTCCAGCAAGGAAATATTCTGCCTCAGGCAGCGGCGTTGCTTGCTCAGGGGGCTTCTCATGTGCGCCTTCATGGCGCTCGCCGCTTGGTCGGCAAGGGCGCAGGTGCAATTGACGCAAGCGCCGGATGCGACGCCGACGAGCGCGCCTGCCGTGCCGGCTTGCGCGAATACGGTTACTGCCAACGTCGTGGCTTTCGACCAGATCCTCACCTATAACCGCTTCGGGTCGTTCGATCCGGGCGGCATGATGTTCGCCCTCAAGCGCGACGTGGTGCCGATAGACCCGAACCTGGGGGTCGTCGCCGGCAACGTTCAGTTGCGCGCTAACAAGCGCCCGCGCCCCATCGTCTTGCGCGTTAACGAGGGCGACTGTTTGCAGGTGAGCTTCACCAACTACCTCGACCCCAACCGGGCGCATGTCGAGCAACTGCATTTCTTCAACCAGCCTAACCGGCGGCCCTATTACGACGTGACGCCGTTTTTCGGCACGCTAGAGCTTCAGATAGACGGCAGCATCCGCAAGATCGAGCCGATTGGCACAAGTACGAACACTTTCCAGGTCAAACAGTACAACAAAGACGGCAGCGTGCAGGTGCTCGACGACGGCACCGTGCACCTGTCGAAGAATGACACCCCCGCGACGCGGGCCGCGTCCATGCACGTCAACGGGATGGATTACGTCACAGGCATCTCCGACGACGGCTCCAACGTCGGCAAGAATCCCAGCTCGCTGGCCGACCCGGGGCAGACCAAGACTTACACCTGGTACGCTGCCAAGCAGGGGCAGTACCTCTTGTTTTCGACCGCGGCGACTATCGGCGGCGAGGGCAACGGCGGCCAGGTCGATCACGGGCTTTTCGGCGCCGTCGTCGTCGAGCCGAAAGGCTCGAAGTGGTACCGCTCGCAAGTCACCAACGCCCAGCTCAACGCCGCCAAGACCGGCGTGACGCCCAAGGGCCAGCCGACCATCAACTACGAAGCGGTTGATCCGGCGAGCGGCGACCCGGTCCTGAATATCCTCAGAGGCAACGAGATTATCTACACCGACCTCAACGCCGTTGTCACCGACTTCACCGCACAGAACGACGGCTGCTTCATTAACAGCGCCAGCCGCACCGACCCGCCGTCGAGCACCTGTGGCCAGTGGTTCCGCGAGTTCACCGTCATCTTTCATGACGAGTTGGAGACGGGCGCGCCGGCCTTCCCGGAAATGCTCGCCGACGAGAGCGTCTTCCATTCGGTGCGTGACGGCTTCGGCATCAACTACGGCTCGTCGAGCCTCGGCTCGGAGTTGCTCGCCAACCGCAAGAAGATCGGCCCTGGGGCCAACTGCGCCGAGTGCGAGTATGAAGAGTTCTTCCTGGAGTCCTGGGTTGATGGCGACCCGGCGCTGCTGGTGAAGGCCGACCCGACGACGCATAAAGCCAGCGCAGCCCTGTTCCCGGACGATCCCTCGAACGTGCATCATTCCTACATCGGCGACCCTGTGCGCTTCCGCAACGTCCATGCAGGGCCGAAAGAGACACACGTCTTCCACCTCCACGCCCACCAGTGGCTGCAAAGCCCGCGCGACCAGAACTCGACCTACCTTGATTCGCAGACCATCTCGCCGGGCGCCTCCTACACCTACGAAATTCAATATGGCGGCTCGGGTAACCGCAACCTGCTGCCCGGCGATGCGATCTTCCACTGCCACCTCTACCCGCACTTCGCCCAGGGGATGTGGGAGCTATGGCGCAATCACGACGTCTTCGAAGACGGCACCAGCGGGCGCAACCTGCCCGACGGTGAGATCGCCGGCGGCACGCCGACCCCTGCGATCATCCCGATCAAGAATCTGGCGATGCCTTTTATGCCTTCGGCGACTTTCAAAGGCTACCCCTTCTACATCGCAGCGGTGGGGGGACATCGCCCCTCACAGCCGCCGCTCGGTCTTGATTTCGACGGCGGCCTGCGCCGTCACTACATCCTCCAGGGGACTGACACCGACGGGCCGGCGGCCATCGCTGCCAAGTACAGCAACGACCCTGTTCACCAGCGCGTCGTGGCGCGCAACGCGGACCCCAACCTGCGGGCCTTTGCCCGCGACCTGGACACAGCCCAGGCGGTGCTCCTGCCCGACGCCGGCACCGTTGACGAGCAGACCTCTATGTCTTTCCACGACGGCACGCTGTTCCCGAGCGTCCCGGTGACGACCATCTACAACTGGGTGGCGCGCGGCTACGACTCGTTCACGTCATCGGGCGCGGCGATGAAGTTTCTCGTCAATGGCAGGCCGCGTGTGGCCGGCGCTCCTTATGCAGACCCCTGCCCGGTCAACTTCATCCCCGACCCTGACAACGGCGGTTCGCGCCCGGTGCCGCTGCGCAAGTACCGCGCGGCTTGGATTCAATTCGACTTCGACGATCCCGGCCAAGGCTACAACATCACAGGGTTCAAGACGCTCAAGATCAACAACGCCAACTGGCACGACCGTCAGGGCCGCATCGCCGTGCTCGAACAAGACGCCCTGGACACGCTCAACGGCAACCGCCCGCCGGAGCCTATGTTCTTCCGCGCCAACTCCGGCGACTGCATAGACTACCGCGTGACCAACCTCTTCCAGAACAAGTCGTTGAACCTCGACGACTTTCAAGTCTTCCAGGGCACCGACATCGTCGGCCAGCACATCCACCTCGTGAAGTTCGACGTGACCTCTTCCGACGGCGCGGGCAACGGCTGGAACTACGAGAGCGGTGCCCATGACGGCGAGTCAACGCGCGAGACGATCCGCGCTATACGCAAGTTCAATCACTGCACGGGCGTGGACTCTGGCGACGCGCGCGACAGCACAGACACCTGCCCCGTGGCCAAGCCGCACCCGGTCTTTGGCTCAGGCCCCGGCGGCATATGGGTCGGCGCGCAGACGCTGATCGAACGCTGGTGGGCCGACCCGCTGGTCAATCGCAATGGCCGTGACCGCACGCTGCGGACCGTCTTCACACACGACCACTTCAGCCCGAGCGGCCACCAGCATCACGGGCTGTACGCCGGGCTGGTCATCGAGCCGACCGATTCGACGTGGACGAATCTGACGGGCACCGTAGTCTTTGGCACGCGCGCCGACGGCGGCCCGACCAGTTACGCTGCCAACATCCTCGCAGGCCCGAACCAGTCGCGCAGCTACCGCGAGTTCAATCTGGAGATCGGCGACTTCGCCATCGTCTACACGCCGGCACCGGCCAACATTCCCGTCAGCCCGCCCAACCGCGTCGAACACGACCCGCCATTCATCGTCGGCTCGGTCGTCATCGACGACCCGTCGCAGAATCCGTTCCCCGAAGCCATCTCGGCGGCTGACCCCGGCACCATGGTCATCAATTACCGCAACGAGCCAATTCCGCTGCGCATCGGCCAACAGGGGCCGGGCGGGTTCCAGCAGAAGGGCGGGGCCGATGGCGATCTGGCTTACGCCTTCAGCTCGGTGATTCACGGCGACCCGTTCACGCCCATCCTGCCCGCCTACCCCGGCGACCATGTCCAGGTGCGGCTCTTGCAGGGCGCGCAGGAAGAGCAGCACGTCGTGAACATTCACGCGCACCGCTGGTTCTTCGAGCCCGGCACGCCGCAAGACCCCGCGGCGGTGAATAACTCTGGCTTCACCAACTCGCAAGCCATCGGCATCTCCGAGCACTTCGAGTTCGACTTCAACGACAAGGTGGCGCCGGTGTTCAACCGCCTCGGCATCGCCGACGTCTTCTACCAGTCGGCCCCGGTTGACGACCTCTGGAACGGCATGTGGGGGCTGATGCGGACCTACAAGTATTTCCGGCCGTCGATCATCGCCAAGCTGCCGAACAATCCATTGTTCCGCCCAATCTCGGGGACCGCGGCAGCCTCCAACGAGATGCGGACACAGGCGGCGATCATTGCCCCGCCCGACGCGACCGAAGAGAGCGCCGCGCCGGATAACCCGCTGAAGGTCGCCGGCGCCGACGGGACGCCCGAAGGCGCCAAGATATCGGCCCCTGCTCCCGTCGGCAGCAACGACCCGGACCAGCCTGACCCAGATACCAACAACGGCACCGCCGAGCCCGACGAGGTAACCGCCTCGCCCATTACGGCCCAGACGGCGGCGGCGACCGGGACGACCACCGCAAGCAGCGCGCCCGGCCTCACCCAGTGCCCGAACATCGCGGGCGTGCCGGTCAAGAACATGATCATCGAAGCCTGGCTGGCGAAGGACCTGCTGCGACACCTGTCCAACGGCTGGCAGGGCATCGTCTACAACAGCAAGTTCAACTTCTTTGACCCGGCGGGCATCGTCTACATCAACGCCGCCGACCGCACGGCCATCGCCAACGGCAGTAAGCCGCTTGAGCCGCTGGCGATCCGCTTCAACGCAGGCGACTGCATCAACGTCACGTTGCGCAACCGCCTGCCGGCGACGGGGGTGCCCGAATACACAAGCTACAACGAGGTGCCGACGATCATCCCTGCATTCAACTTCAACCAGATCGTCACCTCAAAACAACTGAGCCTGCACCCGCAGCTCGTCTTCTTCGACGTGAGCGGGTCGGACGGCGCAGTCATCGGCTTCAACCCTGACACGACCGCCGGGCCGGGCGAGCACATCCGCTACGCCTGGTACGCCGGCAAGGTCACTTTCAACAATTCGAATGTGACGCTGACGCCGGCGGAATTCGGCGTGATCAACCTGCGCGACTACGGCGACGTCATCAAGCATTCGTCGCACGGCGCCATCGGCGCCGCCGTGGTCGAGCCGAAGGGGTCGAGTTACTTCGTCGTCGGCAGCACGACAACGAAGTTACACAGTGGTGCGAAGGCCGACATCATCGCCGCCAACGGCGGGCTGTTGTTCCGCGAGTTCGTGGTCCACTACCAGGACGACGTGACGATGCAGAGCGCCCCGTCCAGCAGCAACAACATCGGCATGAAGAACCAGGGCGGCGAGGATGACCCCGAGGATTCGGCGCAGAAGGCGTTCAACTACCGGACCGAGCCACTGTGGGCGCGGTTCGGCTTGCCGCCCGACACGCCGATCACGCCTGGCCACGGCACCACCACAACGCTGAATGATCTGGATTACAAAAACAGCCTGAGCTCCAACACGCTGAGCTTCGGCTGCAACGCCACGCCTTGCGACCCGCTGACGCCGATCTTCGAGGCCAAGCCCGGCACCAACGTGCGCTTCCGCATCGCCCAGGCGGCGGGGCACCCGCGCCAGCATGGCTACACGCTGTTCGGCCATCACTGGAACTTCGAGCCGTGGCAGAACAACTCGCTGGTGTTGGGCAGCAACCCGCTGACCTTCGAGATCGGCTCGTTCAGCGGCTTCGGCCCGACACGCCACTTCAACATCCTGACGGTGGCGGGCGGGCTGACGCGCAAGACCGGCGACTTCCTCTACAGGACGCAGGACAGCTTCAGCTTTGCCGGCGGCCTGTGGGGCATCTTCCGCGTTTCGGCAACAGCCCCGTAACCCTCTCCAAGGATGCGCAACCGCGCGGGGCTGACGGGTACGGGCTTGACAGGCATCGAGTCAAGCCCGTACCCGGTTGTTGAATGGGCGAATTACCCGATTGTGATTTGAATCACTCACCGCAGAGGAGAACATGAAAGGCTTACCGACCGCCACCCGAATGGCCTGGCTCCGCGCCGTGTTATTTGTGCTACTTACCACACCAGCAACCGTTGCGCAGCAATCCGCCTCCCAGGATCAACCCTTCTATACTCCCAAGCCTTCTTCGACCGGCATCAACCCTTCGCAGAAGTTCGAGAAGGAAGGCATCCGTGTTGACTTCTCGATCACCGCGTTTAGAGCCGACGGCGGCAAAGACGCACAGTTGATGGCCGGCGCTGATGCGCGGGTGACGTTCCGCATCACCGACGCACACACCAAGCAGCCGGTCAGCGGCCTGCGCCCAAGCGCCTGGATTAGCGCCCGCGCCTACGCCCATGCCCCCAACGAGGCAGAGTGCCGCGATAAGATCGGCACCTTCCTTGGCGGCTTCCTGGCGGCGCGGCCCGAGGTCAATCTCAACGCCTACTATCTGGTGACGCTCAATCACGACAACACCGTCACCTTCATCAACCCGCAAATCTCCTTCAGCGCGACGAAGCTCGAAAGCATCGTCACGCTGCCGGGCCGCGGGGCCGACTGGGTGTTGTCGAAAGGCAAAGACCTGCTCTACATCACCCTGCCCGAGCAGTCGCAGGTCGTCGCCATCAACACGTTGACGCGAAAGATTGTCGCCACCATCCTACTCGGCGAGAAGGCGAAGCCGATGCGCCTCGCCTTACAGCCCGATGGCCGCTACGTGTGGGCGGGGCTTGACGAGTCCCCCGCGGTCGCCGTCATCGACACGGCGACGAACCGCCTAGCCGCCATCGTGCCTGCGGGTCGCGGGCTGCACAATCTGGCGTTCACCGACGACAGCCGCTTCGTCTACGTCACTAACAGCGCCGACAACACGATCACGGCGATTGACACGGCGAAACTCGCAAAGGTCGCCGACATCGCCGTGTCGCAGACGCCCGTGCCGATTGCCTACAGCCGCGCGAGCCGCCTGGTCTACGCCGCGGGTATCAATGGCGGCAGCGTCAGCGTGATCGACCCGGCCCGGCAGCAGGTGGTGGCAACCGTCCCTCTCAAGCGCGGCGTGGTCGCGCTGAAGTTCGACCTCGGCGGGCGCTACGCCTTCGCGGTCAACCAGATTGAGAGCTCTGTGGCGGTGATTGACGCCGCCACCAACGCAACGGTCGCTGCGGGCGAAGTCGTCAAGGGCGCAGACCAAGTGACGTTCACGGCGCGCTACGCCTACGTGCGCGGCACCGAGTCGGAGAAGTTCTCGCTAATCGACCTCAGCGAGGCACGGAAAGGCAAGCTCGCGGCGACTGTCATTCAGGCGGGCCAGCAAGCGCCCGCCGCCGCCGCCGCGGACATCGGCGTGGCTGACATGATGGTGCCGGCGCCGGAAGGCAACGCCGTGATGATCGCCAATGCGCCCGACGGCGTGATCTATTTCTACACCGAAGGGCTGATGGCGCCGAGCGGCACAATCAGCAACTACAAACGCCGTGCCCGCGGGCTGATGCTGATCGATAACAGCTTCTCGGAAGTCGCGCCTGGCACCTATACGACGACGGCCAGACTGCGGCGCGGCGGGCGCTTTGACGTCCCTGTGCTGATCGACCAGCCGCGCCTCACCACCTGCTTCCAGATCGAGGTCGCCGACTCGCCCGCTGCCGAGAAGCAGCGGGCGAGAACGCCTATTGTCGCGGAGGCACTCTTCAAGGGGCAGCGGTTCAGGCCGGGCGAGCCGAACCGGTTGCGCCTGAAGATTATCGACTCGATCACACGGGAGCCGGTCACCGGGCTGCGCGACGTTCACGTCCTGATCTTCGAGCCGCCGGGCATCTGGCAGCAGCGGCAATTCGCCAGCGAGGTCGAGAAGGGGATCTACGAGGTCTCGCAGGTCTTCCCCGAAACCGGCCTGTTCCGTGTTATGGTGCAGGTCGAATCACTGGGTGTGCGCTACGTTGACTTGCCATACACAGAGGTCGGCGTCATTGCTGATGCAGGGGCCACAGCCGGCGGCCGGGCAGGCAAAACGAAGTCGGGCAGTAACCAATAACCGAAACCTGCGAAACGCTGTAGCAGGAGTAAGCCACTTGGGCGCCCTCGAAGGCCGGCGTTTCGAGGAACGACTTCGCCTCTTTGATCTTTTCGCGATCCATTCCGAAGAAGTCATAGTGATGAAGTGGCTTATCGTTCTTTACTGACTTTTTCTGGCCAGCCTCCCCGCCCACGATAATCAGTCCGCGCGCCCGCATCTCTACTTGATCCCTGCGGCACGGCAAACAGAATGAGATGGACAAGTCAGGGAGGCAACCCCACATTCTCAAGTTGTGGCGGGCTTGGCAGAAGCCTTTTCCATTGCGCCTTGCGTACATACGTATGTACTATGATTGCAAGGGCGAAAGGATCAACGCAATGACCAAAATTGTTGAAGAAGTTGAGCGGGAGGCGGACGCGGTGCTACGCATCGCCGATTACTTGAGCAGGCCGCAGAAATTCATGCCCGTTGCGGAAGCGCGGGCTGAGATGAAGCGCACGCTTGAGATAGCAGAGAAGGGTAGCGTCGTGTTGACGGCGCATGGCGAGCCGCAGGCGGCCATCGTTGACTTCGAGACGTTCGAAACGATGCGCGGCGCAGTGATGCAACTGCTGATGGCCGAAATGGAAGCGAGTTTTCAGCGGACTCAAGCGCGTGCGCGCGCGGGAAGCGCCGGCCCGGAAACGAGCTTCGATGAACTCGACTCACTCGTCGGCGAAGCGGTGCACGCCGGTCGGCGAGAGCGGCGTGGCAATGCGGCGCGTGGCAGGAAGGCCACACGTTAGTGGAAACGTTTCGTGTAGTGATTGACGCACAGATCGTGCTTTCAATGTTCCTGGTGAGGCGTGATCGACCCGAAGAAACCTCCCCGAAGCGACGGCTTCTCAGACTGCTTGCCATGCCTCGTGTTACATGGCTTTGGACGCCGGATATTATCGCTGATTATGAAAGTGGCGCGTGGGCGATAGAGAATAATCGAAGGCTCCTGGCCCGTGCCGCGTTCGACCGCACCGGCTTCACTCTTTTTATCCAGGCTCTGGAATTTCAGGAAAAGGTAAGGGTGTCCGCAGAGACGATGAAGCGCGCGCGCCGGCGGCTTGGGCAAGCAGTTAAGGCCAAAGACCGCGACCTGGACGACGCCGTCTACCTGGCTGCCGCAGTGGATGGCAATGCGTTCTTACTTGTTTCGAAGGATTCTGATTTGCGAACCTTGGGCGACGAGTACGAAGGCGTTTTGATTGCCGGCTGGCAGCGGCTTGAAGACGAGCTGCGGGCGCGAGCCATTGAACTTTGATGGTTGAGCCGGTCATAGGATGCCGCCGCTCCGGGTGAGGGCAATCATCGCTTCAGCATCCTGAACGCCTAGTCGTCCCGAACCAAATCAACACTTCTCCCGCCTGCGCCCGCCCCGTCGCCGAGGAAGCGTGTCGTGAACTGCGTCGTGTGTCAGGCAAGCAGTTTGATCCGCAAGCCGTCGAAGCATTCTGTAAGATAGCGGCTGAAGGATTCGCCACGCCGAATAGCCGTATCGAAGTTACATCCTGCCGCCGGCCCTTGCCCGACATGCCTCATATTCTTTAAGACAGATGACGCCGTCGTCAACATCACCTAAAGCATTCAAAATGCAAATATCGTATTCTGCGTCACATATCTTCTTGTCCTCCTCGAACTTATCATAATCGGCTTCGGGCCAGGGGATTTCCTGCTCTCCTGTATCGGTCAGGTCGCAGCGGCGCGAGCAAAGCAGCCCGCCAATCGCCCCGCCGGCGAGTACGCCCAGGCCAGCGCCATACGAGGCGGCGGCAGGCTCGACGATAATGATCAGCGGCCCGCCGACAATCGATACAACGCCGACGACGCCACCCAATGTCCCGCCGATCACGCCGCCAATGACTGACCCAATGATCACGCAGTTGCCGGGGTCTTCCGGGAGCATTGGGCGGGGATAGAGGTTCGCCGCCAGACCATACGGGTCGCGGTAGTAAATCGGGTTGTTCTTGACATAGGCGTAGAGATTCAGCCCCCCCTTGATCCCATACGGGTCCTCTCTCAGGAAGCGGCCTTGCTGCGGGTCATACCACCGCGACCGGAAATAAATCAGCCCGGTTGCCGAATCGTGCTCTCTCCCGACAAAGCCATAACGCGTCGTTGCCTTCGCGTTGCCGACGCCGAAAGGATCATATTGCAGACGCTCGACGACGTTGCCACTCGACGACGAAAGCGCAATCGTGCTGCCCAGGCGGTCTTGATGGTAGTAGAGGGAACCGGTCGCGGCACTCGTCTGTCGTAGCTTCTCATCAACGGTCTGGCCGTTGAGATACGCTACGCGTTTGCCATCGCTGCCCGCGTCGATCACCACATCATCACGGTCATAAAGGAACGAGGTGGTTATCCCTGCGGCGACGCGGGAGGTTCGGCGACCAAGCGCGTCGTACCCATAACTGATGGCCTGGCCATCAGGCAGGGTCACTTTCGTCAAGCGTCCACGCGCATCCCAGGTGTAGCTCGTCGCTCCCTGCGCGTCGCTCCGGCGAATCAACTTGCCTTCGGCATCAAAGCTGAAGGCGGTGCCGCCGGCCTGCGGAATGCGATTCAGCGCATCAGCCTCGGCGACCGTCTTCGCGTCGGCAAGCGGCGGCGACGGTGAGAGCGAGCTGATGGCTGTGATCTCGCTATCGAGGTTGAAACTGTAGCGCAGGTCTTCCAACGGCCCGCCCTGGGCCGGCGTGTGCGTCAGTTGCGTCAGCCGGTTCGCATCATCGTAGACATAGTTCGTGGTTACGCCATTGGGGCGTTGCAGGGTGTTCAGGCGAGAGATGGCGTCATACGTATAGGTGAAAGATTCGGCGGCCTGGCTGATCGTCTGCAAGCGCCCGGCCATATCGTAGCCATAAGAGACGGCGGGGCTGTCTGCCGCAGTCATCGTCGTGCGCTCGCCCGCCGCGTTATAGCTGTAGCTGATCGTTCCGGCGTCGGTCGTTTCGCTGAGCTTGCGATTCGCCTCGTCATATGTCCAACTAATGACCCCCGATTGCGTGTCATCCATGCGAACGACCTTGCCGGCGGCGTCATAGTTAATCGTCAAAACCGCATCAACGTATTCGACTCGCGACACGCGATTGAGTGCATCATAGACGATGTTCGTGCGGCGACCGAGCCGGTCGGTCGTGCTCGTGACATTGCCGACCGCGTCATAAGTTTTGCTCATTAGCCGGCCTGACGTGTCACGCATCCCGGTCTGGCGGTGTAACTCATCATAGGTATACGTCGTCGTGTTGCCGCGTTCGTCAACGATGGCCGTCAGCTTCCGCTGGTTGTCATACTGGTACTGCACAACCGAGCCGTTCGGGTCGCTCATGGTCTCCCGCTGCCCGCGCGCATCGTAGCTGAAGCGGGTCGTGCGTCCCGACGGCGAGACCTCTGCGACCTTTTCATTATTCGCATTGTAAAGCATGCGCCACACACGCCCGAGCGGATCAACCTTCGCTGTTAAGCGGTTCCTCGCGTTGTAGGTCATTGCCCACCTCCGCCCCAACGCGTCCGTAACACTGACCAGATTGCCATTCGCGTCGTAAGCGTAACGGGTGACCGCCCCATTCGGTGTGGTTTTCGTGAGGATGCGGCTCAGCTTATCGTAAGTCATCGCGGTGCGACGACCGAGTGGGTCTATGGTTGCCGTCCGCCTGCCGATGCCATCGTACTCCATCAAGGTCTTATTGCCGAGCGGGTCGGTTAGGGCTGTCATATTGCCCTGCGCGTCGTAATCCATTCTCCAGGTGTGTGACAAGGGATCCGTGCGGCTCGTCATCTGGCCGAACTGGTCGTAGGTGTAAGTGGTCGTCTGCCCTAAGGCATCGGTCATCGACAGGCGGTTGCCCCTGGCGTCGTACGTATAAGTCGTCGTCCGACCGAGCTTGTCCGTCATACGGGTAATCTTGTTGAAGGTCGGCTCGTACTGCATCGTCTCTGTGGCACCGAGGCGGTCGGTGACAGAGGTGACGTTCCCACGCTCGTCAAATTGATTCAGCGCCTCGGCGCATCCGCAGGGGCCTGTGACGGTAAGCGGCAAGCTGGTGGTGACATCGCGATCAATCCGTGTGCTCTGGCCGAGCGCATCCGTAATGCCATTGACATAGCCGCGGGCGTCGAAGCGCAATGTGCGGACGCGGCCCAGGGCGTCTGTGATCGTGACGGCGGCGACAATGGCACCCGCCAGCGTGTAGTCGTAACGCTCGAACCCACCCTCGGCGAACTTCTGCATGACGACTCGACCGCGGTTGTCGTAGGTGATTTGCTTAATCAGGTTGCCTCGCTTATCGGTAATTGACGACAGGCGGCTGAGCAGGTCGTATGTGTAATTCATTTTGCCGCCCGTAGGATCGTCCACCAGCGCCAGCCTGCTGCCCGAATCGTAAGCATAAATCCAGACGCGACCGATGGGGTCAGTGGCGCGCGTGATGCGATTCTGCCCATCATAATCGAGCATGATCGAACGTCCGACGGCGTCTGTGATTTTTATCAGATTTCCGGTCCCGTCGTAGGCGAGCGTAATCGCGTTGCCGTTGCGCTCGGCAACGGTCAGCAACCTGCCGCCGGAATCGAAGCGCAGCAACTGGCCGTTTGCCCGCCGGTATTCAAACGAGTTGTCCGTTAACCGCCGCACCACATCCCCGAGTTGTTCGCTGGTTTCAATCGTGGTGAAGACTAGCGCGCCGTCCACGTCTGTACGCGCGTAGCTGAAGAGGCGGCCAGTAATCTCGTCAGGCATCACCAGACGACCGGTCCCTCCTGCTTGAAAGCTGCCGGTTAGTCGGATGCTGTAATTGTGCCGGGTGCCGCGACCGAACGGGCAGTTATCACATTGTCCTGCCAGATCGCTGGTGTGGACACGGCTGAGCTGCATGACGCCACGCGACCCGGCAACGGAGATATCAATCGCCCGCTCGATCTTCACCCCTGATGACAAATCGACCTTGTTAGCGGTGGAGCTACATGCACAGCGTTCACAGCGACAGGGGTTGCCGCCGGGCGCTGCCGAAGCGCCATGCCAGGAGAAGTCGCGTAGGCCATAAGGCTTGCCCGTCCTCGGGTCGGTCTCCGGCACGATGCTGCGCCCGTCTGTGCTGACGCGCCCATAGCCGTAGACGTACCACTGCACAGTGTCATGGTTAAAGGCGTACAACTCGAGGCGCGTGCCGGGGTCTTTTCCCATCAAGTTCGGATAGACGACAGGCATGGCTACGTCGGCAATCGCGCCGCCCGGCTGGCTGGTGAACACCATTGCCATTGAAACATTCGCCGGCAGCGGCGCGGGCGTGCGATCCGGCGGCAAGGCGGTGAGCGACACTCGCGCTACGGGTGAGCTATCGCGGTTGCGCAGGTTGGCTCCCGCCGGCACGGTCATCTGCGCGCCGGGAACATTCGGGTTGGTTGCCACTGTGTCTTGATTGATCAGCAGCGGCACTTCGTACTGCACCTGAATCGGCGGCAGGTAGAATGTAAAAGGGACGACGTTCGCCTGTCCCGCGACCACATTGGCTGGCTCAGTGATGACCGGGTAGGTGCGATTCGGCGCGCTCGCCGTGCGCCCATCAATCATCAGCGGGCGCGCGCTTCCCGCGGCGATTCCAGACAATAAGAAAGCGCCTGCCGAATCCGTGACGGTTGACTGACCGTCGAGCGAAACGGTGGCTCCCATAATGGGTTCCTTTGCGGATGAAAGCACGCGACCGGCGAGCGTCGTTTGTCCGGAGGCTATGACGTTGAGGGTCGCGGCGGCGGTGCGAATCAACTGGCTCCCATCAACCTTCGCAGCGGCACGAATGGTGAAGGGATAGCTGCCCGTCGCGAGGTTGGCGCTTGTCAGATTCAGCGTCAGTGTCGAGCTTGCGCCGCCGGTGACCTGCGGCGGGTCGAAGGCCGCCGAAACGCCCGCCGGCAAGCCGGTTGCCGACAGGCTGGCCAATTGACTGAAGCCCGACTGCGGGCTGGTGACCGACACCATGTATGTTGCAGAAGTCTGCTGCACAGCGGTGCTCGACGAGGGCGAGGTCGTCAGCGTGAAGTCCTGCGAAGGCGCAATCACGAACGCGGTGGCAGTCGTCACGCGGCCCAACGCATTCGCCACTTCAATCGGCCCATTGACCGTCCCGTTCGGAACGATGGCGCGGACTTCGGTGGCGCTGGAGCTAACAACGAGCGCCGCCAGGCGGGCGTTGTTATTCCCTTGGAAGGTGACGGTGGTGGCCATCAGGCCGGTGCCTGTAAGCACGACGAGCGTGCCCGCCGGTCCTGACTTCGGATTGTAGTCCGTGATGACCGGCGCGGGGGCCGGCACGGCAATCACCGTAAAGGCATTGTTCAGTGTGACCGTTTCAGCGGCACTGCCGTTTGAAGCCGAGGTGACGACGCTGACCGTGTGCGGGCCAGTGGCCGCACTGGCCGAAATCGTAAGCTGCGCCGTGGCGGTCTGCGCATCTGTGACCATCACGGGGCCGAAGGTGTCGACAGCGGCTCCGCCGACTGAAAGGCCGCTGCCGAACGAGGCGCGGGTCAATCCCGCCGCCCAGTGCGTGTTGGTGCCGCGCAGCGTGACGTTGAGCGTTTGGCCCTGGCCGCCCTGCGTCGGCGACAGGCTCGCGAGTGCAGGGAGCCGCCTGGCGCGCGTCGCGGTGATCGCCACGACCAGGCTGGTGCCGGGCTTTCCCATGATCGTCACATCTAGCGTGTTATTTGCGGTCAAGGTGATCGCTTGATCGACCGGCGGCAATTTGTCATCGAGCTGCACGACGACTTTGCCATTGAGACTGACGGTCGCACTCAGGGTGCGATTGGTCTGGTTAGCCGAGCCGCTCTGCACGCGCAGGTTAAAAGGCGCAACGGCGTCGGCGGGCAGCGCGAACTGAAAGCGAGCCGGCTTCGGGTTGCCGTTATCGCGGGTGATGGGTGGTGTTGAAAAGATGGTGATGACCTCCACGGCCTGGGCAAACGGCGTGGTCGCGCTTGACTTCGTGAAAGGCGTTTTAGCCGCAGCCCATGTAGCAAGTAACGTGGCTTGGAAACTGAGCGCCACGGCAAGCAGAGCCGCGATGATTGCGCGAATTGAATGATAGGCCCGGTTAGCTTTCATAGCTTTTCTCACCTTCTCCGGCGTGCGCGCCTGCGCGGCTGCACACGCCGGGTCTTCAACACTCTTGCCGTGGCTTGGTGCGAAACACTTTTCGCACCTTCAGCGGAGCCGACTGGCGACCACCCGCTTGCCGGATTTCGTGATGTAGGTCATCTCCGAACCGCCCGCCGAGGTGGTGGCGATTTCGACTTTGTTGACCGGCTCACCATTTATCGTCGGGGCTTGGGCGATAGCCGTGATGTCAACCGTGGCGGTCGCCGCCAGCGCGCAGACGCCCGTCGGCAGAGTGATGCTCGCCGTCGCCGTCGAAGCGCCGACGGTGCCCGACAGCGGGCTGCTGGTGAAAGTGGTCTGTGGCCCCCTGGCAGGAATGACTGTGACCTGCACGACTGTCCCGAGCGGCACATTCGACGCTTGAATCACCACGTCAAGCGGGTTGGTCTGGGCGGTCGGCACGAGCACGTCCGGCGCGCCTTGCAGCGAGCCGATAGTCGAAGCGGGAGCAGCGATGCCAGCGACTGAGGCAATTTTGATCTGCGGTGCCGTAGGCAGGGTCACAGGGTTGGGGGTCGTCACACTGGCAATCGTGTCAATGTTCGGGTTATAGCTAGTGAAGTCAAACGTCTCCAGGCGCACGTAGCCGGGCGCGCCTGTGCCGCCAAACCACGTCTTATTGCAGCAGTTGGTGCCGCCGCCGCCGCCGCCGCCGGCAAGCAGGTTGCCGGTCCCTGTGAGCATATTGGCGACGAGCCGAATCGCGCCGCCCGCGCCGCCGCCGCCCGCGCCCTGGTCAAACCCAAACGCCCCCGCGCCGCCGCGCGCATCAATAGATCCCGTGATCTTGATAGTGGTTGAGCTGGCGATCATGATCGCGCCGCCACCGCCACCGCCGCCGCCGCCGTGTGCGTTCGCAAAAGTGCCGCCGCCGCCACCGCCTGAACCGCCGACCAGCGGCAGCAGTAAGCTGGACGCATACCTCGACCCACCTTTGCCAACTGCTGTACTGGCATTCTGCACAGCGCCATCGGCACCCGGCTTGGCAAAGCCGCCGCCGCCGCCGCCGCCGACATTCGTGCCGTTCAAGCTGCCGCCGCCGCCGCCCGCGCCCGGCCCATCGCCAGCGATGCCGGCAAAGGTGTCAATGCCATAGCCGCCCGTGCCGCCATTGAAGCCGCCGGGGCCGCCAAAGCCGCCGCTGCCGTTGGCGTTGCCGGGCTTGCCTGCGACGACAACCGTCCCGTCAATCGTCACGTCGCCGCTAGCCAGTATGGTGACCGGCGTGTTCTTCGCGTTGCGCGTGAAGGTGATGGTGATATTGGCCGGGATGTTGATGGTGGTGTAATTGAACACGCCGCTGTCGGGGACGGCGATGGACATGCTCGCGGTCGGTGCGAATGCCCCGTCAGCGCCCGTTGAGCCGCTGTTAAAGGCGTTCGCCGGATTCTGTGAGAATGCCGCCGTCAAGTTGAGTGAAAAAGCACAGGCCAGTGTTACCAGGGTAATCCCTAGCTTCCGCCTGAGGGTTGTCGCTTGGTCGTGTCGTCGCATGGCTTGATTCTCCTTTTAAGGGGTGATGGCAATCGTGTTCTGTGTGACTTTGGAGGTTAGTGAACTGCCGGCGGGAGTCATGACAAATACAAAGCGCGCACCCGGCGTCACGGTCGCGCCGACGGTCAAGGTTGCGGTCAGTGTCTGCCCATCCGCACTAATGTTGAAATTCGACGCTGTGATGCCGCTATCGACAACGCCGTTATCGTCTACGAAGCGGAGCGCCATCGCGCCACTGAGATTGAACCCGTTGAGGGTCAGCGTAAGCGTTGCGCCGCGCGCCAGGGTGACGGGCGAGAGGCCGCTGATGTTCGGCCCGCTCGTCGCGCTCACCAACAGGCTCAAGGTTGCGCCAGGGTCGCCATTGACGACCCCGCGACGTATCGCCAGCAACGTCGCCGACGCCGGCAGCGGCTCGCCAACATCAAAGCCGTGACGGACAGTGATCGGCTTGGCGATGGCATCGGGCAAGCCTTCGATCAAGCCGCGACGCACAGCCAGGAAGGCGTTCGCTGCCGGGACGGGTTCGATCTCTGCGAAGCCGCGGCGCACGGTGATCGCGCCTGAGGCGATGCCGGGGTTACCGACGACCGGCTGCGAGCGCACCGAGAGCACCGCTGTGTTAGTGGCCGTCAGGCCAGGCGACGTACCGTACCTTACGGACGTGGTCGCAAACGCGTAGGGCACATCGTCCCGGACTTGCAGTCGCCGCTCCGCGAATAGCGCCGGCAGCGCCACGCTCGCACAGCCTATCGTGACATCCATTGAGAAGATTCTTCCGGCCTGTATCTGCGCATCCGGAGCTTTATATAGGCCGGTCGCAGAGATCGTACCGATACTGGCATCGCCGCCCGCGATGCCGTTCACACTCCAGGCCACCGCCTGGTCACTGGAAAGCGGCGTGACTGTAGCCGAGAATTGCAGGCGGCCGCTGAAAGCGACAGTGGACGAAAGCGGCAAGACGCGCAGGCCCGGAAGGATGCTGAATGAAGATGCCGCCGTCAATTGCCCGCGCGGCGTGTTGATGATGGCCGGGCCAGTGGTTGCCGCATCGGGCACTTCGGCGATAATCTCTGTGCTTGTAGCCGAGATTACTCTCGCGCCACTGCCGTTAAAGAGCACTGTGTTGTCCGCTAGTCCTGGCCCGAAACCGATGCCGGTGAACGTCACGCGGTCGCCGGCCACGGCCATCGTCGGGGAGAGCGAGAACAAGAGCAGCGCGTCTGTGCCGAGCCGACGGATGGCCGTAGGGTTGCCAGCCTGGTCATAGTCGTAAACTGCCACTTCGCCCGTCGCCGAGACGACTGCGCGCAATCGCCCGTTGGCGTCGTAAATGTAGCGCGTCGTGCCGCCTTGCTGTGCAGCGACCGGCCATTGCTCGAAGGTTGTGACCAGGGCTACGAGCAGCACGGCAAAGAGTCGCGCAAAGGTCTTACATGAATTGCTCGCTGTCATCCGACACCTCCCAAGGCTGTCTAATAATCCGCCGCATTCTCGTTTCAATGGTCAGGCGTGGCGACGCTGCCGGTCAGCAGCAGCCTGGCAGGCGAATCGCCGGTGTGCGCGTGCGACCCGATACGCTCGTCAGCCCACTGCGGCTGGGCGGCGAAAAAACGCCCGGCGATGACGTCGGCCAGCGGGTCATCGCGCCAGCCGAGATACAATGCCTGAGCGCGGTCTGCGTCAGTCTTCCTGCCCTCGCTGGCATAGATCGGCACAAGGAATTGATAGGCCCCGGCGTCGAGTGGGTCTATGGCCAGGACCGCCTCGAAGGCGGCGCGAGCTTCTGATATGCGACCGAGCCGGTAGAGCGTCTGTCCGAGCTGCCGGCTCAACTCTCGATCTCGCGGGTAGGCGATTGCCAGCCGCGCAAACTCGTCGGCAGCCTGCGTCATCTTTCCTTCGGCGCGCAAGAGAAGCGCGGCGTAATAGCAAACACGCGGATCTGTCGGGGCCATCTGCACAGCGCGGTCGATGAGCGTCCTGGCTTTTCGCAGTTGCTCGCGGAGCGGGCCGAAGCGCTCCGTCTTCATCTCGGCGATGGCTTGATTGACCAGTAAGTCGGGGCTTTCGGATTGAGTGCAGCGGCTTGCTGGAAAGCGGCGGCGGCGTCCGCGTAACAGGACTGCTCCAAGAGGCCGATGCCATAATCATTCCACCTTCTCGCCTGCGCCAACGAAGTCGGCGCGGGTTGAGCAAGGCGCGCGTCCCGCGCTTGCATCGCTTGCATGGTTGACTGAACGATGACGACCTCCGCCTGCGTCATAGTCACAACAGGAATCGTCAGTTGCGACCCCGTTCTGCCTAACACGTAGGCTGTATATTCCTTGTTGAAGCGGCGGTAGTTGACGCGCGCGCGCAGCGTCACGGCGCGCGCGGCTTGCTGGTCAGCGGGCAAGCGAAAGCGAAACCGAATGACATCGGAGCGCCCGGCGGCGATGGCATTGTCGTAGGCTTTGACGGCAGCCAGCCAGACCTGGTGACGAGTAATCATCCGTCCCGACTCGTCGAGCAAGATCGTTCGGTAAACATGCGCGCTCTCATCAAGCGTCCCATCGGACAATAGAAAGCCGCTATGAAAGATGGCTTGGCCGGAGGCGTCGAGCGCCTCGAATTCCACCCAGGCTTCGTACAGGTCGCGCAACTCAGGCGGGAATGAATGAGCGGCATTACGGTTGGCGACGACGACTTCGGCGGTCACCGCTTCGCCGGGCGCGAACGTTGCCAGGTTCTCTGCATCCGGCACAAGGGTTTGCAGGCAAGCGCCCCTGGCCTCACCTTTGACCGCGAAGATGTCCACGGCCAGCACGTCCGCCTTGAGAAAGTTCTGGGTCAAGGCGACTTGTTCAACCTGCCCATAAAAGAGTGGCGACGCTGTGTTAGCGCCGAGCCAGCGGTGCGAGGCGATCAAGCCCTGTTTGGCGGAGTTGTCGTTGTGGCTCGTGACCTGCGGCATATGGCAGGCGCGGCAGTCTGCGCGCTGCGCCCGCCTGTAGAATGGCGTCACCGTCTCACGCGACGCCCCGGATTGTTGCCACTCGTCGTAAGCCGAAAAGCCGCGGATGAACTTGTAGCCGTTGAGCGCAGGTGGGGCAGATGACTTATGACAGCTCGCACAGAATTCCGGCTGCTTGAGCAGCGGGCGCATCATCGCACGGCGATGGCCTTCGATGTCTGCAAGTATCTGTTCGTCGGCGACCTCTCCGGGAAGCAGCGTGCCGTCCGGCCTGGCGAGCAGCGCCGGGCGGCGAATCGTGTAGCTGCCTGTGCCGTCAGCCCGCGCCGCAGTAATCGAATGGCAGACCAAACAGGTCACCCCTTCGTCGGTCATGGCTTTTGATGGGCTATGCCCACGGTCGAGTGAACCTGTAAGCAGCGCTACAGGGGCGTGACAAGCTTCACAGTGGCGCGTGAACTCGACGCCGCGCGTGCGCAGCAAAATATCAACGCTTTCCTTGTAAAACGGCTCGCGCCCGGCATTGTGGTGTAACGACTGCGACCAGCCGGCGTGCGTGTCCGTGTGACAGGAAGCGCATCGCGCCGCCGGCAAGAAGTCTGCTTCACGGATGAAGCGACCGTCTTCCGTCTGGGCATTGGATGGGCTGAAGGCGTCCGCCGGAACGGGAGGCACCGAGCGCGCCGCGCCGATGACGGATGCCGCCGCCAAGGTGAGTAACGCGACGAGATGAATTGTTCTAGTCAGCCTTCTCATGCGGAATTCAAGCCTCCGGTCTGAAACGAGGATTCAGGTAAGATCGAGAAAAAAGTCACACTGGAGTCCGGTGGCTGGCGCTAGGCGGTTGCCAGGCGAAGGGAGCGAATCGTTTGGGTTTTGCTGTGCGCCTTCATCGTTCGTTTCCTACCTTTTCATATTGCGGCACTTGAGGGCTTGTAATAGAATGGGCGCATCGTTCGGGCCATGTATCTTATGCTACCCAGTTCTGACCTCGCGGCCTACAATAGTCGAAAGCCGGGTCGGAAATCTTTAAGAATTGGCTAAAGATTTCCTAAATAATTCCTAAAGCGTTCCGGGGTAGTCGAGGCGCAGGGCGCGCGGCGGTTCAGTCACTTGAAACAACGGATGGTTGCAGCCAGGGGCGACCTGACCCCAGCAGTGTGGACGCTTCTATGAACAAACCGAGTAAGCCGTCATACGAGTTCGGGCCGTTTCACCTCGACCCTGATGCCGGGTTGTTGCTGCGCCAGGGCGAGCCGGTGCCGCTGACGCCGAAGGTCTTCGACATCCTGCTGGCGCTGGTCGAAAACAGCGGGCAGGTGATCGAGAAAAACGACCTGATGCAGATGATCTGGCCGGACACCGTTGTCGAGGAGAACAACCTGACGGTGAATATGTCGGCTCTTCGCAAGGCCCTTGGTGATGACATCTCTGAGCACCAGTACATCAAGACAGTGCCGAAGCGTGGCTACCGATTTGTCGCTAACGTCAGGAAACTGCCGGGGCCGAGCAGGCTGCGGCAACCGCTCCACCACGCCAAGCGCCAGGCGAGCACGATAAAATCCCTGGCCATTTTGCCGTTAATCAACGACAGCCGCGACGCGGATATGGAATACCTCAGCGATGGCATCACGGAAAGCATCATCTACAAGCTGTCGCAACTGCCGCGCTTGATCGTCATGGCGCGTAGCACCGTCTTTGGCTATAAAGGCAAGGATGTCGAGCCGCAGAAGGTCCGCAGTGACCTGGGCGTCGATGCCGTGTTAATGGGGCGAGTCAAACAACGGCAAGACCAGTTCGTCGTCGGCATCGAATTGGTCAACGCTGTGGACGGGTCGAATCTCTGGGGCCAGCAGTATAATCGCCAACTGGCTGACATCTTCGTCGTGCAAGAAGAGATTGCCTACCAGGTTTCAGAGCGGCTGCGCACGAAGTTGACCGGCGAAGAGAAGCGGCGACTGGCCAAGCTGCCGACCGAAAATCTCGAAGCCTATCACCTCTACCTGAAGGGGCGGTACTACTGGAACAAGTATACCGAGGAAGGATTCAAGAAGGGGATCGAATACTTCAGTCAGGCAATCGCTGCGGACCCTGGATACGCCCTCGCCTATTCAGGGCTGGCCGACGCTTACTATTCGAGTCTGTACCTGCCGCCCAGAGAGGCCATGACCAGGGCGAAGCAGGCGGCGCTGAAGTCTCTCTCATTAGATGACACGCTCGCCGAGGCTCATGCTTCAGTGGCGTTAGTCACAGCCTTTTATGATTGGGACTGGCAGAGCGCCGAGCAAGAATTCAAGCGCGCCATCGCGCTCAACCCCGGGCTTGCCATACCCCACAAGGAATATGGCTGGTACTTGCTGCCGATGGGCCGTTTCGAGGATTCGCTCAGAGAGTTAAGGCAAGCTCAACAGGTCGACCCGCTGCACCTGCTGATCAATCTCGACCTCGGCCTTCCTTATCACTTCAGCCGCCGTTACGACCTCGCCATCGAGCAGTTCGGTAAGACGATAGACTTGGAGCCGAACTTCTGGCCGGCTCACTTCTTCCTCGGCCAGGCGTATGAGCAGCAGGGCAAAATGGCGGAGGCGATGTCTGCCTACCAAATGGCGACGCGGTTGGATGAAGGGCCATGGCCAAGGGCCGGCCTTGGCCACCTGTATGCGGTCTTGCAGCGGCGCGACGAGGCCCACGCGATCATTGATGAACTAGACGAGATGTCGAAGCAGCATTATGTTTCGCCGTACACGAAGGCGATTGTCTACGCCGGCCTCGGCGACAAAGAGATGGCGTTCAACGCTCTCGACGAAGCATATCGAGAACGCGACCAGTGGCTCGCCTGGATCAAGGTAGACCCACTGGTTGACCCTCTCCGCAACGACCCGAGATTTGAAGGGTTATTGAGGCGCGTGGGCCTGAAGTAGGGTGTTCATATAGTTGACTCACCGGATCGTCGAAAGATGGTAATAAGATGATTTGCGCCATCTTTAAAAACGTGCCTGGGCATTATAGATAAAAGCGAGCCCAGCTCAGATGATCGGTGAGTCAACTATATGAACACCTATTTTGTGCGTACCACGCTCGGTTACAGCTACGGACACGAGTCGCTATTGATGACGTGAAGCGTGTCGGCAGATCAACTAAACGCAACGTCAGCTTCGACAGTTGGTTTACTACTTCTTCGCTTTGGCAATCTCTCAAACGGGGGCGGTGAGATCTGTGCATAAAAGTCTGTCTGAGCATCAGCGTCGCGAAAGCTAAGCTCGGAATTACTCGTAGCGGATTGCAGAAGCAGGGTCCACTTTCATTGCCCGACTCGCAGGCACATAACAGGCAAGCGCCGCAATAGTTACTAATAAAATTGATGTGACAATCATAATCATCGGGTCTGTCGCGCTTACTCCAAATAGCCAACTCGAAAGCACACGGTGTAAAGCAAAAGCTCCAGCCAACCCAATACTGATTCCAATTAAAGTTACCGCCAGCCCTTGCCCCAGCACCAGTTTCAACACGTCCATCGGCCGCGCACCTAGAGCCAGTCTTATCCCGATCTCCTGAGTTCGTTGCGCGACGTTCTGGGCGATGACGCCATAGATGCCAAATGCTGCAATCGACAGAGCCATAATGGCGAAGCTCAATAGCAAGACAAGCACTAATTTGCGCTCACCTATCCATTTATCACGGCGGTCTTCCATGGTAGCAATATCCTGGAGCGGCTGATCCTTATCTAAAGCCAGAATTCGATCCCGGATTATAGGAACCATGTTCATGGCTTCGGAGGATGTGCTCGCAACCAGATACATAGATGGCGCCGGTGACTGTAAGTACGATTGATAAATATGAGGCGTCACGTCGGCGTCCAGCTTTGACTGCCGCACGTCTTGAACGACGCCGACGATGGTCAGGTCTTTCTTGTTGACATAGATGTGGCGGTCAAGAGAACTGCTGTCGGGCCAGAACTGTCGGGCCATACTCTCATTAATGATCGCAACAGGCTGAACTTGTGGCCCATCGAGGTCGGTGAACAGGCGGCCGGCAAGCAGATGGATGTCCATCGTCTGAAAGTATGCAGGGCTGACGATACTGTAAAACGCTTTCGGTAAATCTCCTGCGGCCTTTCCCTCGTCGCCGCTTGTGCCGAAGGGGTATATAAATCCATTGCCATCGAGAGGCAAAGGCATGACGACTGCCGCTGACCGTATCCCTGGAATCGCGCTGATCTCTTCGATGGCTTGAGTAAAAAAGGCCGCCTGCTGGGGAGACTTGGGATACTTTTCCCTCAACAGGCTGACCTTCATCGTCAGCTTGTTCTTAGCATCAAAGCCTAAAGCCGACATCTGAAGCTTGAAGACGCTGCTCAGAATCAGGTTTGCCCCGACCAGGAGCATCAAGGTCAAGCTCACTTCTAAAATGACCAGGAGGTTTCGTAACCCATGTGGCCGAAGCCTCATCTTCATGATTTCGGTTGTCCCCGCGAGAGATTTATTCAAGTTCGGTTTCGATTGGAGCAAGGCTGGGAGCAGGCTGAAGATTACGCCTGTCACGACGGCAAGGGCAAAGTTGAAGCCGAATACCCACGCGTCGATTGTCACGTCATCCTTGCGAGGGAAGTCGTCCGGAACCAAGTTAACGAGCAGGCGAACGCCCCCGATGGCCAGCAAGAACGCTGATATGCCTCCGAGTAAGGAGAGCATCACATTCTCAGTGAGTATCTGCTGGATGATGCGACTCCGCTTGGCGCCGACGGCCAGGCGGATGGCGATTTCCTTCTGGCGTTCGAGCGATTGTGTCATCAAAACGCTCGCCAGATTCGCGCAGCCGACTATCAGCACAAAAGCACATGCAACCGAGAGCATCAAAATCATCGGCCGTATCTGCCCGACAATCTCTTCGCGCAATGGCGACACTCTAGCTTCCATATCGCTGTTTGTGCGTGGAAACTCATTACGCAATTGACCGGCTATGGACTCCATATCAGCTTGAGCTTGCTTGACCGTCACTGCTTCTTTGAGCCGGCCGACCACGCGCAAGGCCCCCGCGCCGTGCTGAGCTAAGGCGTTGGAATCCGGGGTCAACGGCACCCACAGGTTAGTGTTCGCCGAATAGTCAAACTTAAATCCGGGAGGCAAGACTCCTATGATTGTATAACTCTTCCCATTAAGGTTTATCGGGCGGCCAATGACATCACTATCCCCTGCAAAATGGCTCTGCCAGAAGCCATAGCTCAGAATCACAACATTGCCATGTCCGGGCTGACTCTCTTCAGACAGAAACGGGCGGCCCTTTATTGCATCGATTCCGAGCAGGGCGAAGAAGTTCGGCGTGACCGCGCCGCTCAACACTTGATCAGGCAAGTCAGCGCCTGTAAGCCTGAAGCTCGTATATTGCATAGCGGCGAGGTCTTCGAAGACTTCATTGCGGCTCTGCCATTCAGCAAAGTCGCCTGGCGCGATGGAAACACGCTGATCGCCCGTATTCGTTTTCGTCGCCCAGATCATGACCAGACTGCTGGCATCTTTGTACGGCAAGGCGCGGAGAAAGGTAGTCGCTGCGACGCTGAATATAATGCTATTAGCGCCGATCCCGAATGCTAAAATGAGCATCGATGCGACGGCGAAAGCGGGCCTTTTCGCCAAGAGCCGAAAACCATAACGCAAGTCTTGGATCACGTTCTCCATCATCGATTCGTCTTTCATCAGAGAAATAGCTAAGGAAACAATGGACTGTCGTGGCCGCAAGCCGCCAGGCTTCTAGCGGACATGCCTCCTTATCCACGACAGCCCAAATTTTGTTGTTGGCAATTGGCACACTCAGCATCGGCAGATCATCTCATATCCTGCTGCCCCAATTATCGAGTGTCTCCAATTCTCCCAATCTGCGTTGAGTTGATCATCCCAGGCACATCATCATTCTTGAGCGGCGAGACAATCAGCCGAGCCGCCACCGCTACAGTTGATCGTGCACCCGCTAAGGTTTCCGCCATTCGCGCAGCAAGCGCCGCCGGTACAGTGCGCTAAATCGGTGCAGCAGAGACTGGCGTTGACAGACCGTTCGATGGCCGCACCCATTAGCACGACCAAAGATAAAATAAGCGAGCCAATCACTAACCGAACTTTTGCCATTGGCGTTCTCCTTTCATCTTTATGTTTGCTCACACCGCCCACAAGAATGAGGACTTATTTGGCTCTCGACGCGGCAAATTGTACTAAGGTCATAAAGGTGAGGTTGTCGGTCACTATTGTCGAGATTCGATATTGATCCCCGACCGCCTCTGCTTCAAAGCCTCTATAATCGGTGATGCCGGGCATGGCTTCCCCACGGTAGCGGGCCACCTCTTCGCCCCGAAGGTTTAGCTCGACGACCTCGGGCTTGGGAAGATCAAGTAGGATCAAGACTCTGTCATTGAGTAGCTTGAGTCCTGCAATGTATGCGGGCAATCTGTATTTGCTTTCTGCCGGGTGAGTGAAGGCGCTGTCTTGCTCAAGCGGCCTCAGGCGAGAGAATATCGGATGATCGATGATGATTTGGCGCATGAGTTTGCCGCCGGCGCCATAAAATTGGACGAGCGGTCGGTAGTGAAAGGCGGTGACGATAAGGTTGTCGCCGGCGGCAATATAAGCATTGTCATCAAGTCCTCTATGTTCAGCCCGGTTCAGGCGCACGCCAAATTGATCAACCCGTTTACCTTCTTGATCGAGCCTGACCAATAAGGGGTTGGATGGTTTAAAAACCCGGAACACAGGAGCAATGTAGATGGTCCCGTCCGCGCCTATCTCAAAATCGTTTATCTGGTAGTAGGCTCTTAATAACCGTTGAAACAAGCCTTCTTGATCGTATACCTTTATGCCCTCGTTGTCCGAAACATAAATGCTTTTTTTCCACACCCGCATACTAAATGGCCAAACCAGCGGCTTCTCGTTCTCTCTTGGTATGAGAGGAACGACCTGATCCGAGTCCGACGGGACCATCTGGACTGCGTGCCCATTGTTATCGCATATCAACAGCCCTTTCTCACCCGCGCTGGCCACACTGATTGGGGATTTGACGGACGACTCGCCTCCAGTTCGTAATTGAACTCGTCGGATCACGGCCAGCTCACGCGCCGGTGAAAGCGAGATGTCATACTCCCCCTGTTTGATTAATTGCTCTGGATCCTTAGCCACCTCCGGCGCAGGGACGGCGCTATCCGTCCGGCTGGCCCCCGCGTTGAGGGAACATCCGCCAAACAATACCGCGACCATCGTCAAAACAAGAGGCAGCCAATTGATTCTTGATTTCATAAGGCTCCTGCAAATTGTTGCAGCAAGTGTTTCGTGTCGGAGAGTCCGTTAGCAACGGAGACTGAATTTTGCTTATCGATGGCGATGACCGTGCCGTTCACCACCTTTTCGCCATACTTGTCGCAAAGGGCAAGCCAGGCGCGAGACAACTCAGCGTTTGCTACGCCAACCGGCACTCTGAGATTGAGATTTGCTTTAAAGTTATCGACATCCCTTTGGCTGTAGGGATTCGGCAATAAGACCTGAAACCAGACCTGCGGGTAGCGTTTCGCGTAAGAATCGATAAGCTCCAACAGAAATGCTTCTCCGCATCCCGTACACACCGCCGAGAACATGACAAACACGGCTTTACTTGACGAAGCCCTGTCCCTTTTGACCTGTAAATCTGAAAGCTCATTGCGTTCGTTTAGCGAGTTAAGCGTTGCAAGGAACACTGAGGCTGAGTATGCAGGCTCCCCGTCGAGCAGGGAACGCAACTGCCCAGCCGCATCGCCTATATCATATCGCCCTTGAGCCTTTAGTTTGCCTGCCCCATCAAATATAAACCACTTCCCAATGCCTGGCTGGACACCGAAGAGGCTACGCAACGCCTCATAATCTTTCTCTACGATGGTCACATTAGTATCGGGTAAACGGCTCCTCAAAACATTCGCACTATCTGTAATGAGTAGCCAAACCAGTGAAGACTTCGGGCCGTTCGCCAGTGTGTGTATGAACGAGTCCACCTGGAGATTTATCTTGGCATCAATGAATTGAATAAAGAGCGGGGTGCCTTTCAGTTTGTTAGTGCTTATAGTCTGCCCTTGATCATCGTATAAATCCAGGGCGGGCAAGTGCCCGGAATCATAGACAGGAATGATCTGTGATTGCGGATGGGAAGCTCTTTGATGATTTAGCAGCCATCCGATCACAGCGAGGTTGGCTATAATCAATAGAGTGATGATCGCGACATGCTTTGTTTTCATAAAAGCAGCTCCCTTTGAAGTACCACTCGGTTTAAAGAAATAACTGCATGAGCTATTGAATAGACGAATGTCGTATGAAGCTGCCATCTCCGGTTGGAGATGGCTATCCCCTCGTTAAGGCAGAAAAAGTTCAATGTAATGCTAGGTATTTGAGAGATTGAAAGAGGCAGCTACCGTATCTGGCCGAGTTGTCCAAGTCCTCATTCGTCAAGTTGAGGCTGTTCTATGTTTCTGAGCACACCGCGGCCGAGCACAATAGCGCACAGTTGCCATCTTCAAAAACGCAGAACATTGATTCTTTTTGGAATGCGTCCAACTCGTGAAGCTTTAGAATTCTAGATAACTCACAGTAGTAAATAGTAAAACCAAAACTAGGAATATATACTATAAAAAAAAGAATGAGTCAAGCGTTTTATCTAAACCTCACCGCCCCCGTTTGAGAGATTGCCAAGCAGCAGCAGAACAAATAAAAACTTCTGAGAGCTTGACCTGGTAAATCTCGCCCCTCAGGAGGTCATTCATCTGAGTTGGTTGTGCGGTCCATGTAAGCGCCTATTGAGCGGGCAATCTGCTGGAGGCAAGCGACCGAGTACTCGCGTTTGAGAAAATCTTTTATGTCCGTTCCGCCGACGATCTCTATGTCACAGTGTTCGCGCAGCTCTTCGTAGCTTGAGGCGACGTTGCCGTTGAACCCTGACGCGGCGATGAACAGTCCCGAAACGGCCTGCCTCATTATACCAAGTGCCGGGGCCTTGCCAAGCAAAACCATTCCCAGGGCCGGGTAAGGGTGAATGCCGTCGCGGCTGGAGCCTCGAAGTGAATGGCTTGGTGGTTGGGCTTCTCGTAATGCGCTTGGCAACATAGTCACGAATGAACGCGCCATAGAGGGCAGAGAGCACGTTTCCATAACGATTCTCACAGGTTTAGAAACCTCCGGATCGCCTTGGCATAATAAGGAGCAGAAATAGCCTTCGCTACGGCAGCCCATCAAGGAGCTACGCCCGCTGGCGCGGCGCGCTGCGCGTGTCCTTGACGGTTGCCTCGCTACGGCTGAACAGCCTCTAGCCGGTGCTAACGCACCTGGCAGTTTAGGACTGTCGCTCTTGAGGGGGCGAGCGCCAAATGAGGGGGTCTCCACCAATCCAGATCGAAACACGGTCAACCTGTTATCGGATGGGCGTAATCATAAGAGCTCGTTATCAGATGGGTCGGGGCGCAAGCAGTTCCTAGCTAGTGAAAAGCAGCGATCACCGTCGGCTCGTTTTACCGATGCGTCTGATAATCTAATAGGCGTTTTGTTTTGGAAGGGATAGATTATCGGACGTATGTGCTGACAGTACATATATTGAATTTATATAAATAGGTATTTATAAATATTTTTTTGTTTTTGGGGAAATGCACAGAAATCAAATATGAAGATTGAGGCCTATAATTATATTATTTTAGATTGATATGTATGCACTGTCAGTATATACTCGCATACCTGAAAGCCATGTATGATACGACAGTCATCCTTAAAACGAGAGTATAGACTCTTCAAGTCGAGGCCCGGGACTCCCTCGTACCAAGTCATTTGCCCGGACGGCCTACCCGATTTCGACCTCTCGAGCTTCGCCAACAGCCTGGTGACCGACCTGTCAGCTCAGAGACCCGGTAGTCCTTCACCATGGCTGGCGATTGTTCGGACCGCCCGCGGAGGCGCGGAACCTGATACAGCAGTACGTAACGGCCGAAGCGGGCTGTAAGATCACCATAAGGCCCGACACCCTGGGTCACAGGACGCGCTACGTCCGGGTTTCCACCCAAACCGCAATCAGACCGAGGACATTCCTGTCCACCCTCAAGCGGCTCTTCGAATACCTGATACGTCAGGGCCGCTACGCCTACGCCAACCCCATGGTGCACGAAGACTTCCACGGCGCACAGTCTCTCTTCCGCCGGACCGAGATCGAAGCGTTCAAAGCCCTCCATGGTCGCCCGCCAATGCCGGCCGTCTCCGGTGTGGACCCTCCCTTCCGGGAGTTGAGACTCTCGGAGAATTACTTCCGCCTGATCGACGAAGCCTGGGTTCCTAAGGCGATTAACGACCCGGAATTTCCCTCACTGGTCTATGAGACGGGCAAGCGCTTCGGCTGGCGGGCGCGCGAGCTCTGCGTGGCGCGGATACTGTTCGAGTCGGGCGGCCGCATTTCGGAGGTGTGCGGCCTCACCGTCGGCGACTGGTCTTACAGCCAATTCCTGAACGAGTTCACCTCAAAAAACAAAGGGAGCCATGGCTTACGGGTGAAGACGCTGAGGGTCTCGCACCCGACCGTGAAGATGTTGAGGAATTATTTCAATGATGCGGAAGGGGGCCGCTTGGCGGCAGACCTGCGGGGGGTCACCTTTTCGGCGGTAGAGCGCGCCTTCCGCCCGCCCAGAGGAGAAATGTGGGCTGACGTCGAGGGCCTCCCCATCTTCCTCTCAAGGGGAGGGACGGCGCTGACGGCCGAAAATTTCCGGCAGCACTACTGGAAGCCGGCCCTCGGCACCCAGAGTATCGAGGCAGACCCACACCAGGCCCGCCACTGGTTCGTCACCAACGCGGTCAGGAACATCATGGCGACTTGCAGGACAGCCGAAGAGGCCGACTACGAGAAGCGGAAGCTGATCGCTTACATGGCCTGGCGGAGCGGCGAGAAGACGCTCCAGTGCTACGAACATTCTACCAGCAGGGCGGATTTTGCCGCGCGGCTCGACCTGATCCACTCCGAGATGCGCGAGCGCGAGAGGCAGGCGGGCGACGGAGAGGGCGGCCGCCTGTTGATTTCGGCGTCGACGGAGGATGAACTTCCGGCGCCGGTCGATGAGGACTTAGCCTTCATCTTAGGAGAAGACGATGAGTGACCGCGCCAGGGGCCGCCGGCCTCGCCACACCCCACCGCCTCAGAACGCCTGGACCCGGCAACAGCTCAAGCAGCTCAGGCAGCTCACGGCCGAGGGGGGGACGACCGCACAGATCGCCTCCCAGATCGGGAAGTCCGAGCTGGCGGTGAGGCGAAAGCGGAAGGAACTCGGCATAAAGCGGCCGCGCCAGTGGTCGCTGGAGGAGGTCTCCACATTGAAGATGCGGGCCGGGCAACGCCTGCCGGCGCGGCGCATCGCGGCCGAGCTGGGGAAGACCGAATACAACGTCAGGAAAATGTGCGAGAGACTCGGGCTCGCATTTCTGGACGATGAACCGCGGACGGCGCCATGGAGTGCGGAGGATGACGCCCTGCTGAGGCGGCTGCATGCCGAGGGCAAGTCCAGGGGGGAAATGGCCATCGCACTTGACCGGCCGCTCGCCGCAGTGAGCCACCGGGAGGGGGTGCTTGGCCTCGCGCCTTTGAGGCGAGGCACCGCTCAGTGGACGAAAAAGGAGGATACCACACTCAGGAAGAAGGCCGCCGCCGGAGAGCGGGACGGGGTGATTGCGGCCGCGCTCAACCGCAGCCTATACGCCGTCGCGGTTCGCCGGCGCAGGCTGGGCATAAGGCGCCCGCCGGCGTCGAGCCGGCTCGACACCGAGGCGGTCAAACGGGAGGCTGAAGCGCTCTGGTCTCAGGGGATCAAGCCGACGCGGGGTAGTATCGCTGAGCGCCTTAACGTCGAGGTCCGTCATGTGTATCGCGGTTTCTACGAGTGGCGGAGGACATGCGGACGTTCAGCCCTGCAGCTGAAACGCGGCCCGCTGGCGAGCCTCAACATGCGGGAGCTGAGTGGGCGGCTGGCGGGGGCGGTGGCCCGCGCGCCGCTCACATGCCTCGACCCTTCGAACGACGGACGGTGGAAGGAGCCGCCCGAGAACACGGTTCTCTACCTCTCGAACATCCGCAACGCCTCTCTGAGGAATACGCTGGCCCTCTACGCGATGCTAATGAGTGACAGGAGTGCCGAGTCCGTGTATTTGCGGGTGACCCATTTCCACGGCATATGGAACTCCATGCTCGAGGGGCTGGGCATCGACGACGTTGCCGAAGTTGACCCGGACGACGTCATCTTCAGGATCTGGCGCGGCGAGGCGGGGCACGGCCTGAGCGACCGCAAGCGCGCCAGCATCATCTCGATCTGGACGGCGGTTGCCAACGCCCAGCGTGACTACCTCGACAGGCTGAGCCCGGCCCAACAGGAGGCCATCGGGCCTTACTGCATCAGGCAGATCCTGGACCGGCGTAAGCTCAACCGCGAATCCCACTGGGCGACGAACGACCAGGCGCGCCGGCAGGGGGTCAAAGAACTGACCGACCACGTCCATGACTCCTTCCACCGGATCCGCTTCGCCGCCGCGGTGCGGCTGAATGCAATCAAGCGAATGCATGAGGCCACACAATCCGCCATCGCCCAGGTTAATGAGACGGGCACCGCGCTTCCCTTCGGTTATTCGTACGAAGAGACGTTCGTCGACGCGGACGGCCGGGCGACGAGGCAGCGCGTCTTCATGGAGCTGTGGGACTTCCGGGCCTTGTTCGACGAGGCGGTCGAGCAGGGCTATGGGGCGTCGCGCGAAAGGCTGCGGAGATACGACCGCGGGCTGCCGCCCTTTGACCGCACCCTCTATGTCCCGAGGTACCTCCGCACGGAAATGGAGGATGGCTCGCCCGGGAGGGAGTTGTGGCTCCTTGAATTCGTCAAATCCGAGGTGTTAACGGGAACGCGCCCGGGCGGGAGGCACTATCGGAAAAAAGAAGAGTTCAACCGCCGCTGGGGCTACCCTGCGGGGATGAACTGGGGCTCGAAAGCCAATCCGGTCTCCTGGAGCCTTGACAAATGTCGGGAGGTCCGGTTCCTGTCAGGTAAAGGCTACTTGTTCATCAGGGTGGAGGAATTCTATCGCATCTGCCTGTACGCTGCCCTGGCGATCAGGATACAGACGGTCACGGGCGCCCGCCTCGGGGAGGTGCAGCAGGTGGCGGCGACGAGGGAGTGCATCATCCTGCTCAAGAACGTGGGTCCAAAGAGGCGTTCGCGGTACGCCCTCAGGCTGATACCGAAGGGCCACAAAAAGCGATCCACCTACTTCATCGACGACGACACGAAGGACGTCCTCAGGCTCCTGGTTGCGGAACTGCGCCGCGTGTATGGTGTCAAAAAGCTGCCCATCGTCAAGCCACAGTTCTCCAAATTGCTCCTGGACCGATATGTTTTTCAGTCGGGCCACATCGTCCTCCCCCAGGAAACCCTGAACGTCATGATGCGTGTCCTCCTGCATGGCGTCATTATTCATCAGGAAATGGGCAAGGTCGTCGTGCTCAAGTCGCACGCACTTAGGCATGCCTTCGCGACGGAGCTAGCGGCGCTCGGCGTGGGAACAGACGTCATCGCCGCGCTCCTCAACCAGAAGGATCTTAGGGTGACGAAGCATTATAGCCGACCGACGCAGTCCATGGTCAGGGACGCGGCCGAGATGATGTTCGTGGACCAGATCGACGTTGGGCCCGAAGCGTTGCGGGGGAAGGACGAGGTCGAACGCATGGTTAAGGACGCCGAGGGCACCGTCGGGGCTTTGGGCGAGGTGATCGGCGGGGGGTGCGTGATCGGCATCCACTGCCCCATTAAGTTTGCCTGCGTCGGGTGCCCCGGCAACGCACCCGACCCAGAAAAGCGCGGCCAGGTAGTGGCAAAAAAGGAATGGGCGATTCAGCAGAAGGAGTGGGCGCAGGAGCAGAGTCTGAAGGCCGAAGAGAGGCAGATGGAGAACCTCATCGCCAACTGCGAGCTGATGCTGGCCGAGATGACTCTGATACAGATTCAGAGGATGGACGCAAAGCAATCCGCGCCGCCTGATCATGTCGGATCGGGCGGGGAGGGGAAGGACAGTCAGGCCCTTTTCGAGCTGGCGGGGGAGGCCCCATCGGCGCTGTCGGTGACCAATCATGCCGAAAAAACAGACAGGTGAAACGACCGGGGAAAGGCCCGCGTGGCTCGCCCCGGTCTGGGAGGCAAAGAAGGCCGAGACGCTCACCCGCGTCACCAGGGCCATCCGAGAGATTGAGCGCGAGGGCGGGCGGGTGAGTCTGCGTGAAATCGCTAAGAAGGCCTCATTCATTGACGGGCGGCCATTGTCTGCAACGACCATCCAACATAACGAAGCCGCCTACGAAGAATACCTTCGTCACCGGCGCGGCCTGCCGCCACCCCGGCGGCGGAGCACAGCCCTTGCCGAGGTCCTGAGCCAGGTTCCCGATAAACAACGTAGAAAGATGCGCGCGCGCATCAGCTACCTGAGAAGGATGAGGAAGGACGACTTAATCGCGAAGGTTATATTGTTGGGAGCGCTCGTCGAGATCCGCGACGAGGAGGCGGCGCGGTTAAGGGACGAGATCCTCAGGCTCATGCGGGATGACCTGGAAAGAACCCGCAGTAGTTAGGCGACTGCCTGTCCAATGGACTATCCATCGCGCCCTATTATCGCTTTGAAAGGGGCGGTCGGAAAACAGAGGAGGCCGTACCGTTCATTGCGCAAAGCCGAAACGATAGTGTCAAAGCGCTGACTTGGATCAGGGGCGCCAGTCAGATGCAGCCGGGTGCGGTAGCCCCGGCTAAAGGCTGTTCAGCCGTAGCGAGGCAACCGTCAAGGACGCGCGCAGCACGCCGGCTGGCCGGGCGTAGCTCCTTGACGGGCTGCCGTAGCGAAGGCTAGGCCGTAAGACTTGCGTTCCAGGCAAATCACGGCTTGCTGTTCCACTCCGTCAGGACAACTACAACTCATCAGGCCCTCTCAGTCCCGCTTCATTCGGCCATCCAGCCTCACCAGCATGCCCCACAAAGCGTCGGCAAGGGTTACGTTCAGTTCCCTAAGATTACCCTGCCGGCTTTGGGCTTCCTCAATGTCACCTGACGCAAGGTGGGTCATACCCAGCACGTAGTTCGTCACCGCGGAGGTCGGTGCCAGGGCGTCCGCCCTCTTTAAGGCTTGCAGCGCGTCGTCGAACCGCCCGAGCATGAAATACGCAGCGCCCAATTCAGCGTGAGCGCTCGCGTCTTCAGGGTTAAGCCTGGTGGCCTGGATGAAAGCATCCTTCGCCTCCGCCTTCCGCCCTAACCCGGCGTAGGCGGTCCCGAGCCTTTTATACACACGCGCGTTTTCGGGCTCAAGCCGTAGAGCCTCTAAACAGGCCCGCGCCGCCCCCTCGTAGTCCGGCAACTCGGATAAAGCACATGCCAGCCCCAGGTGCGCATTCACCGATTTCGCATCCAGCTCAACAGCCCGGCGCAACCAGTAAACCGCCGCCCTGGAATCGCCTCTTTTGTGGTAGATCCCACCCATCTGCCCGCATGCGCTCGCGACGTCAGGCCTGAAAAGGATCGCCCGCTGGTAGTGCTCAAGCGCCTCGGCCTCACGACCCATTCCTTGCGCTATGCTCCCCATCGCCAGGTATGACAGGCCATGCTCGGGGTTAAGGCGGACGGCTTCTGTCAGAAGGGCTAGCGCCTCTGCCAATTCACCCAGGCCGGTATGTGCGACGGCGAGTAGGTAGTAATACTCTGCGTCGTTCGGGTTGATGCGGACTGCCTCCTCCAGCATCTGCCTTGCCTTAATATAGTCTGCCAACCCGATGTAAGCGCCACCCATTGCGTAATGAATCGACGCATTCTCCGGATCATGACAGAGGGACTGGCTTAATACCTCCAGAGCTTCACGGTATCTAGATTGATCGCAGAGCCATATCGCATGCTCAAGAGAATGCTCCATTATCTGCTCCATTATCCCGCCGGGCGCACCTGCCCTTACGAGGCGGCCTCATACCCCGAAAGTGTCTCGGCTTTTCAGATAGAAGGTGGGATGAGTTCGTAGTCGATAGATGCCCAAAGGGCTATCGTCAAATCCGAGAGATTACAGGAAGTGTTTCCCATCTGCAGGAGTAACTCAGCCCCACCAGCTATCGGCTTGCCGCGTACCCGGAGGCCAGCACCGCTGAACCTAACAAGCCTACAGGCTCACTCAGCCGCCAGGGGTGGGAGGCGGCCTTTGCCTGTCGAGTTTCGCGTACCAGTCTGGGGCCACCTGGGACAGTGTAAAGCGGACTCTTCGCATCGATTCTTCATCGCCCACTGCCTGGTAGGCCAGCGCCAGGTGGAAGTAGGTCACGCCCTGATCCGGCCTCAAGTCGCAGGCCACCCGCAGCGCCTTCACCGCCTGGGGATAGTCCGCCTGCGCAAAGAAGACCAAGCCCAGATCCAAGTAGGCCTGGGCGTTGTCCAGGTCCTGTTCGACCACGTGCCTGAGCAGCACCAGGGCGGCGTTCAAGCAGCCCTGGTCTTTCAGCTCTCTGGCGGTCTCTAGCAGGTCATCCATTTGCTCGTCCCTCTCTGCCCCGGGTGACAGATTTACCTCACTGCGGAATCTCGCTCCGCATTCGTTGAGATCGCGCTGCGCTATGGATCACTGCCGGGCCGTGTCATCGGCAAGCTTCTTGGCTAGGTCGGGCTCGATTATGATCAGCATCCCGCAAATACTCGCGACCGCCGCTTCATCCCCCAGGGCGTGATGCGCCAGCCCCAGGTGGTAGTGGATGATACCGCTGCCGGGCCTGAGCCCTGCCGCCACCTTCAATGCCTTGAGCGCTTGCGTATAATCCTGTCGCTCGAAGTGGACGAGCCCCAACTCCAGGTATGCCTCCGCATCCTCCAGATTGAGGTCAATAGCCTGCTTCAGTGTGGCAATGGCTTCGTCGAGTAGTCCCTGCTCCTTGAGGCGCTTGGCTTCTTCTATCAAGTTATCCACTCGGTTATCTCCGCCTTCCGTTTTGAGGTGTACTGCCCTTCCTTTTAGGCCCGGTCAGTCTACGGGCACCGGCACGAGGGAGCTCCCTTGCCGCCGAACACTAACAACGGTGAGGGCACACGGCGAGCCCGACAGCCTTAGCGCGCGCACCTCGCCATCGGGAAAGAATTGGTCGAGCCCCTTGCCGTCAATGGTCCCCCGCGTCTTCAACTTGCGGCCGCCGCCCTTGATCTTCGGCGCACGAGAGAAGCCTTGAAAGGCGGCGCCAGCGGCGTCCGTCGATATTTCGACGACAACTCCATCTGGGAACACCTCTCCGGCTGCTGAAGTCAGGGATAAGCTGCCATCCTCTATGGACGAATGGCTCAAATCGACTGCCGGCCCCGCCTGCCCGATGGCAAAGCTGCCCTCCGTCATGGCCACGACTCGCTCACCGCTGTTCGTTGTGGCGACGACTTCAATCCTTGCGTTGGTCGCACAGACGCTCGGTGCCGTCCAGGAATAGCTTGTTTGACTTGCCGGTAACCCTGTCGCAATGCTACTGGAGAAACTCACCCCGCCGTCGGTCGAAAGCAGCACGTCAAAGCCCCGCAGTTGCTCGACCGAGGTGGCGATCCAGGAGATGACCGCCGACTTGCCCCCGATCAATCGCTCGCCTGCGGCGGGACTGACCACCCGCACCGTCGGCGGAGTCGGATCGTCGCCGCCTCCAGGAGGTCTGGTCGTCCCCAACCAGATCAACACCTGACCGGCCTGCGCCCGACCCGCGGCTTCGACGAACGGCGCCGCCACGATCACGTCGCCTGCCCCATCACCGTTGATGTCACCAGCAGCGACCGCGAATCCGAACCCGCTGCTCGCCGGCAACCGCACGCTGAACAGATCGACTTCTTCCGGCACCGGCGGCGGGTTGAACGGCGAGCGCGGCCGGGTCGTCGCACTGCCCAGCGTGCGCCCGCCAAACAGCACCGCCACGCTGCCCCTGCCGGGGATATGGCGAGAAGGGTCACTCTCTCCTCCGGGGCTGCCGATGATTACGTCGGCAGTCGTATCGGCATTGCCCGCGACGTTATAGCTGCCCAACACTAAGCCGAAGCCGGTCCAGCCTCCGCCCAGTTCCACATAGGTGGTGAGCGGAACGCTTGCGGCCAGATCGATCCGTTGCGGAGAGAGACTGCGCGAGCCGGCGAAGATGTAGACGGCACCGGCATGCGCATCCATGTTGTAGATGATACCGGTGCTTGAATCCTTCCATGCGCCGGCGGCCTCGGGCGCGGCGATCGCCAGGTCGGCGATCCCGTCCCCGGTGAGATCACCTGATGCAATACTCTGCCCGAGGTGGTGGTTGGCGTCGGCGCCGTAGAACGACAGCAGCCCGCCAGAGCTATCCGCGCTAATGTGACCGCCGACAGTGACCGGACTGAGCAAGCCGAACACAGCACCGGCGGCACTCGCCGGCACGATGGCGGGGCCACCCGGATCAGCACGAAAGGGACGGTCGGCGCCGGGCGCGCCGGCGAACAGATCGCCGACACCATCGCCGTTGAAGTCGCCGATGGCGACGGCAGCTCCCAGCCGCTGTCTCACCGAGCCGGTGATGGTGAAATCAGCTGCCCTGCCAATGTCGAGATCGCGAATAGACTTTCCGAATTCAGCGCGTCCGATGAGGAGGTAGGCCGAGCCACTGCTGTCGGGGCTGCTGCCCGGAGCGCCGATGAGTAGGTCGGCAATCGGAGCTGCGGACACTTGCCCGCCGGCATCCCCGGCGGCGATGGCCGCGCCAAAGCGCTCACCGGCGCCATGGATCACCAAGTCAGCAGACTGCTGCTGCAGATCAATGACAGAATTGCCGCCGAAGCTTCGTGCGCCAAGCAACACGTAGACAGCCCCTGCGGCCTGGCTGCTTGAGGAGTTCACTTGCGGTGCGCCGACGATGAGATCAGTGACGCCATCGCCATTCACATCGGCGGCAGTAAGGGCAAAGCCAAAGCGGTCACCATCAGTAACACCAAGGATGGTGAGGTCGGCACCTCCTGGCCGGGCTGTGGCCGTATCAATCGCCGCGGAGAAATCTCTCCTGCCAAGGATGACGTAGACGGCACCGGCTTTGCGAATCGTTGATCCGACGATGAGTTCGGCATCGGGAGCTGAGATGGCGAGGTCTTGAATGCCGTCGGCGTTGAAATCGCCGACTGCGAGGGTTTGCGAATGATTAGCGTCCGATAGATTATCAGCCTGTCCGGAGCCGCCTAGGCGGCTGCGTGGTGATGGCCCGGCGATGATCACATCGGCCCAAGGAGGTGAGGGGACAATGTCAGCCAAACTCACCTGCTCAAGCTTGAGGGGATGATCCTTGTCTAGAACAGGCTGGAATATGAACAAACAGATCAGCAACGCTATAAGCCATCATTTAATCTGACTGTCGCGTCTACATTCGCCCGAAGACTTCGGCTTGATTGGATACATTTGTTGATCTCCTCATCTCGGATAAGCCCCACCTCTCTGCGACCCGAATCCCCTAAGAGTTCGAGTTAGATGAAGAACTCTGAGTTCCAGCCTCAAAAATCAAAGGTGACCGAGACTATTATTTTTGCTATGTTTTTACCCGACTCTATGATCAAGGCGGCAATTCGTCCTGTTTGATGGCCGCCGCCGGGAACAACAGAGCCTGCGGCTTCCCGGCGAAACCATACCGGGGCGATATAATAGGGATATTCATCCCTATTAGCAAGTTGAATCCTGCACGACAGAGTCCATCAGGGGGTCAATCCTGATGGGCAAGTCTTCACGCTCAAAACCGCGACGCTTAGCCGAAAAACTTCTACAGATACGTAAAGCTTTGACACTGTCTCAGGATGATATGGTTAGAAGTCTGGGACTCATCGGGGAGATTGATCGAAATTACGTTTCCAAATTCGAGCGTGGGACACACGAACCTAATTTGCTAATCCTGCTGCAGTATGCAAGACTCGCCGGAATTTGTGTCGATGTCCTTATCGACGATCAGCAAAATTTGCCCGCTCGTCTGCCGGCCACTCCTGCTCACCGACGGGGCGCTAAACGACTATGATCTCCTGAAAGTAACGTGAGTCTCCCGCACTTAAAGAGTTATTTCTTGGCGTTAATATCTCTACTCACCCTAACGTTCAGCAGGTTACAAGCCCGTATAGAGACAAAAGCTTCACCGCAGGTCTGGAGCCATGGGGAATCAACTATATAAACGGCTTAACAATTAACTCCAACTGACATCAAGAGATGGAGTGCAAAATAACCTCGTTTATGTTTCACTACCAGTGAACGATAAAGCCTCACCCGGAGAGAAGGAGTATAGGCAAACGATGCGAGCCATAAGAGTTGATGACTACTGGGAGCGTGAAGAGTGCGCCGCTCGCCTGCCGCTACCGCCGGGAGATCAGGAGCAAGACATTTTCTTCCTCTGGCATCACTCCCGTGAATGCTACGGTAAGAATCACCAGGAGGTCGACATTCGCTTCCAGGATCCGGGCGAGCGCGACTATGTTCACTGCAAAGCGTTTTATTACGTGCCGCGCATCGTTTTAACCGTAAGCGCCACAGCGCCCGTTCAGACCGACGCAGGGACAGAGATCGGTGAAGTGTTAGACAGCAGGAAAGAAGGGAGTGACCACCACATTGTCGCCGGCCTGCAAGCCTGGTACTACCGGGCGGAAAGAATCTTGATGCGTTGGGAAGTAGACCTTTTTCATCCGTACCGATAGCCCGTCACAAGATTTTTTGCTCGGAGCACCGTGGCAGCGCTTCGAACAGGAATTGATGAAGCGATTTCCCGGTGCCGAGCGGATCATTACGCCCGGCTGGGAGCCGGCATACGATGGCGAGCTGTGGCGAAACTTTCTCACAGGCCAGGGATACGCACCTCATAAAGAGAGCACGTTTGTGAAGTTCCTCGTGGCATCGGACCGCGCCTTGAGCTAAACCCGCCTGAGAGCGAGTTCAGTGGTTCCATGCGAAAACGGTTGAGCATCGCTGAGTCCCCACGCGATGCTCTCAATCCTGAAAAAACAGCCGCCTGAAACGCATTTGCTAAGACGAGCCATAGCAATGCGCCCGGAACGCCAAGCTGAATCGGTGGTCACAATAGGGTACAATCTGAGAAGCGCCGGCCGGCTGTTGGAACTTTCTGGCTATTTCTCATTCCATGGCGGGTCGTCTTCAGTACCTCTTCGAGGAAACCGTTGACACGTCTCGTTCCCGGATGAGGAGGCGGCATTCAAACAGCTGTACCTGGCCTTGAAGGGCCTCAGCGGATTACCAACCTCATCGGCTACAGACATACCGATTTCAACCCCTGGGGCAGATGATGAGTGGACGGAATCAACCCCCTCCCGGTCAGCAGCAAGCGTTTCATGGTGCGCGACGTGGGTACGGCCTCCTTTCATGGGCAGGAGGCGCCCTTGCTATCAGGCATCAAGCGCTTGCCACCCTCAAGTCTGCGGCTAATGAAGGAGGAAGATTCAATGCAGACCAAGTTACCTGACAAGAGCCTCTCTTATAACGCTTTTATCAGCTACTCCCGTTACAACATTGACTTCGCACGCGCGCTAGAAAAAGCATTGAACAATTTCAAGGTCCCTAAGGGCCTGGCCTCCGCTAGCCGGACGTCAATGCGGTTACGAGTTTTCCGGGATGAGAGTGATTTTTCCGGGGCTGACTACTATAAAGCGGTTAATCATCACCTTACCGCATCCGCGAAACTGATCGTTCTCTGCTCACCGGAAGCCCGCCAGAGCCCCTACGTAAACGACGAGATACGCCGCTTCCGGAGCACCCGCGGCGCTGAAGGCATCATCCCCGTCCTGGTGGCTGGTATTCCGAACAATGAGGCAAAGCCGGGCCTGGAGTCCCAGCTGGCCTTCCCGGAGGCACTATGTGAGGCACTGGAGATGCCGCTCGCCGCCAGCTACCTGGGCTTTGACGTCAAGCGGGACAGGCTCGACAAAGGGATCTTCTATAGTTCCTGGTACCTCCTGCTGGCCAATATACTGGACGTCAACCGCGCAGACATTGAGCAGCGCATAAGAAAGCGACGAGTCCGTGTCCTCGCCATTACGGTAAGCGTAGTTAGCCTGGTCATCGCCCTGCTGACCGTCGCGCTGGTGGTCGCGCTGATCTCACGCAAACAAGCCATCACGCAGCGGCAGATTGCCCAAGAAAATGAGGCCCGCTCTCGCCGGCTGTATTACGACACGACCATCAGCCTCGCCGGTAAAGAGTTTGAGGGAGAAAACCCCACCAGGGGGTATGAACTACTGGATACCTTCCTGCCGAAGGCCGACACCGACGATTGGCGGCCCGAACGAGGTTTTGATTGGTATTACTTATGGCGGCTCCATCATCAGGAAGACGCGACCTTGCGAGGTCACGCCGGGGCGGTGAATGCGGTCGCCTTTTCCCCTGATGGCAGGCTCCTGGCTACGGGCGGAGAAGACGACCTGGTGAGAGTCTGGGACGTGGCCCGCAGACAGGAGGTCACAACCTTGAAGGGGCATACGGACCACATCAGCTCCCTGAGGTTCTCGCCTGATGGCAAAGGACTCGCCAGCGGTGGCTGGGACGGAACAATTAAGCTCTGGCAGGTGCAGGACTGGCAGGCGGTGGGATCAATCAACGCCCACAATGATGCGGTGTGCGCCATCGCCTTTTCGCCGGACGGGAAGCAGCTTGTCAGCGGGGGAGGCGACAAGCTGGTCAAAGTGTGGGACGTGAAGAGCGGACGGGATGTTGGGCAGTTTAGTGGGCACCAGGATACGGTCTGGTCGGTCGCCTACTCTCCGGACGGAAGACACATCGCCAGCGGAAGCTGGGATAAAACGGTGAAAGTGTGGGACGTAGGGCGGAGACGGCTTGACTTCACCTACGCCGGTCATCAGGACGCCATCAGTACGGTCGCCTTCTCTCCGGACGGAAGGTGGGTCGCCAGTGGTAGTTGGGATGAGACGATACAGTTATGGGGCGTCGATAACCAGCAACGCCTGGTCACGTTCAAAGGGCATCACGACCACATCAACGCTCTGGCCTACTCACCAGACGGGGGACGGCTGGTCAGCGGCGGTAATGACCGGACTGTCAAAGTCTGGGACATTAAATCTAAGCAAGAACTGGTGACACTGGTGGGGCACAGGGGATTTGTTCGCTCGCTCGCCTTTTCGCCTGACGGCAAATCAATGGCCAGTGGGGGCGACGACGCGGCGGTTAAGCTCTGGCACATTGACGAAGACCGCAAGAAGGTCGTTCTGGATGGGCATACAGGCGGCATTCTTTCCGTAGAGTTTTTCCCCGACAAAGAATGGCTGGTCAGCGGCGGAGAGGATGAGGCGGTCAGGGTCTGGGATTTAACGGTTGGCCGGGAGGTCGGCATATTGAGAGGCCACCAATTCCATGTGACCGCATTGGCTTGCTCCCCTGACGGGAAGAGTGTTGTCAGTGGCAGCTTGGATGGCACTATAAGACTGTGGGACATAAGTAAAATGCAGGAGGTGATGACTTTGGGCGATCATCTAGGGGCAGTGAATGCAGTGCATTACTCTCCTGACGGCACCCAGGTGGCGAGCGGGGGTGCCGACAAAATGATCAGGCTGTGGGACGTAAATAAGGGGGAGGAAGTAGCTAGCCTCAAGGGGCATCGGGAGAGCGTGGAGGCGGTAAAATACTCCCCGGATGGTAAGTATCTGGCATCGGGGAGCATCGACGGGACGGTGAAGCTATGGGAGGTGAGCACGCGGCAGGAAGTGGCAACCCTGACGGGACATCAGAGCGCGGTCAACGCAGTAGCTTTTTCTCCTGACGGTCGAACCCTGGCGAGCGGCAGCAGTGACAAAACCATTAAGCTGTGGGATGTGGCGACCCACCAGGAAAGAGCAACCTTGAGAGGACATGCGGGGTTTGTGGTTACCGTTGCATTCTCAGCGGATGGGAAGAGACTGGCAAGTGGCAGTTGGGACAAGACGATCAGGCTGTGGGATGTCAATACCGGCCTGGAGATCAGGACTCTCAAAGAGAATCAGAATGTCAGCAATGCCGTGGTATTCTCGCCAAGGAGGAACCTCATGGCCAGTGGCGGCAGGGACAAGGTGGTGATGTTGTGGCGAGGCGCGAGTGATGCTGAGGCCCAAGAGCAGAGGGATGTCAATTGATGCGACAGCCCAAAATAACATCTGGAAGAAGGCTTCTTCGCTCAGCCCATCGCTTGCCTGTCTGAACTTCTCAAAGTCGCCCGGACTTCGCTCATACGCCGAGGCGATGACGGCGACATTTATCCCGGCGTCGGTCGGGCAGGCAGATTGGCCGGGCTGATCTACATCCTGGCCCATCCCAGCCGAGAGGCGGCGAAGAGAACTGGGAGGAACTCGGCAACGACTCGGAGTGGAAGCGGGTATGGGAGGAGTCGGAGGCGAACGGAAAGATCGTCACAAAGATTGAATCAGTCTTTGTGAATGCGACGGGTTACTCGCCAGCATCCTAGAACCAGATGAGTTAGAGCAGAGCGTGAAGCCGCTTTGAAGGTGCTCATCCTGTTTGTTCTTTGCGGGCCCCGCTTTCGAAAGCGCCTCGGCACTAAGTCAAAGCGGAGGGAACTCCAATAGGCTGGAGGGCTCTTATAGCCTTAGAACTTATAGATCACGTCGAACTGCATGCGGTTCAGGTAACGGGCGAACGGCGAGGTCGTCACCACCCTGTTGACGCGCTGCGAGAAGAGCCCCGTCCACTGTACCGTCACCCCGTTGGCGATCTGATAAGCGACCGTCGACATGTGCGCGCGACTGTTCGACGCCAGGATGTCGCTGAAGTTGAACGGCACCAGCACGGCATCCTGCTCGATGCGCGTGAAGGTGTAGCCGAACAGCCAGTCGCCCTTCTCCTTCGTCTGCCCGACCTGCGCGCCGACCCAGTAGCCGTCCTTCTCGTCGCGCACGCGGTCGGTCGCGTTGTGGACAAAATCAACAAGGAAGGTCATGGGGAACCGGCCGCTCGCCGCCCACGTGAAGTTGCCGAGCACGTCTACTAGGTTGAAGCCCGCCAGGAACCCTACCGGCTGGCCTGCCGCGTTGCGGACGAGGCGGTTGGTGGTGCCGAGTGCGCCGTTCTGATTGCCGGTCATGCCAGAGCCGTTGAAGAGGCCGCCGTTGACCTGCGTCGCCAGCGCGCCCAGCGCCGGGACGATCTGGTCGGCGTGGTTCCAGTCGTAATAGCCGACGTTGAAGTTGGCCGAGAACTTCGGCGCGAACTGCCAGTCGGTCTGCGCCTGCCCGCCGTAGAGCACGCCATCCTTGCCACCCGACACTTCATTAAACGGCAACTGGAAAGCGACGAACTTCACCTGTCTGAGCGGCGTCTTCGTTTTGAAGTACACGGCCTCGGACGCGCCCTCGACGCTGATGTCGTCGTCCCAAACCATCTGCGTGCGGCGGAAGGTCGGCTCGAACTTGCCGGCGACCAACTGCACGCCGACGCGGTCTCCCTTCGAGTCATAACGGATGAAAGCGCGTTCGAGCGCGAATGGCTTGCGCTCGTAGAAGTCCGTGAGCGTCTGGTTGCTGCTGATGGGGTCTGTGAAGATGCCTGAGGCAAGCCGCACCCCCCAATCGAAGCGCGAGTTGATCGTGCCGTCGAGCGCCAGCCGCGCGCGCACGCGCAGGCGGTTGCGGTCGGGCGCTTCGGCGAGCGCGTCGAAGCCCTGGTTGCGGAAGGTCTCGGCGCGGAAGCGCAGGTCGCCGCTGAAGCGAAGGCTGCCGAAACGCTTGTAGAGTTCGTCAATGCGCTTCTGCGCTTCGGGGGGCGCGGCCTCGTTCTTGCCAGACGCCGGCGTCTGGCTCGCATCTGTGGGTACGGAGGCGCTGACCGGCGTCGCCACTGCTTCGGTCGGACTGGTCAGGGGTGCGGCCTTCTGCTTTTCGATCTGCTCGCGCAAGGCCTGGATCTCGCATTGCTGCCGCTCGATCACTTCTTCCATCTTCTTCAGCCGGTCCTCAACGCTGACCGCGGCTGGTTTTGATTCCTCTTCCTTGTCGGCGGAATGGCGGGACGCTCTGGTATCGGTGTTCGAACCACCCACGTTCTTGGCAATCTCTTTCGTGTGTTGCTCGGCATTGGCCCTCAGACTGATCGAAAGAGTCATAAAGAGCACAAGACCGTAAGCAACCATCCTGGCTATCTGTTTATTCATGAGAATCTCCTACGGCCCCGAATGCGCAGACAGGCTGTCTCTACGCGAAGACCTCTCCGTCTGACATCGCGTCGACGATTTACACCTTCCTCGGAATGGGATCGCTGTCGAATCGCCTGGGCAGGAGGCCAACTGCGGGCATCCTGATCTGGTGCCACGGTTGAGCGTTGGCCTGAAACAAACTCTATTTAACACGTTCTCACTTACTACCCTGAGATCATCACGAATTGAGCTTAACAGGCGCTACACAGCATGAATGTTGGTTGACAGACGTCGGGGTTCCAGTCTCCGGCAGGTTGTCTTCCAGCACGACAAACACCTCCCACTCATTGCCATCGGGGTCTGTCACCCATGCCTTGTCTTGTATGGCGTAGCAGCAATTTGTCTGCATCTCATCTCGCGTGATGAGACCTTCTCTTACCCAACCCTCCCGCACCGCCAGCACATCGTCTGTGGAGGCGACTTGAATGCCCAGGTGTGACAGCGCCCCCCGCTCACTGAATGACACTTGATTGAGGGTCAGATTCAAAGGCGGGTTCTGCACGTCGAATTTGGCGTAGCCGGCGCGGACTTTGCAAGGCTCGGTGCCTAGCATCTTGCGATAGAATTCTATGCTTTGTTGTACGTCCCTCACGTTAAGCGCCAAATGCGCTTTGAGAGCCTTCACTCTTTCGTTTACATCGACAGCCATATCTCTATTCCCTTTCATGACATCCCTACGTCGAAAAATCGAGCAACCATCTTAAAAACATATCCGCTTTAGCGAATATGTTTGATATAATACTTCTATGGCTAATAGGGCTAGTAAAAATGCTGATATGGCGACGTTGTTTCGGGCACTGGCCGATCGCACGCGCCTGCGCCTGCTTAACCTCATGGGCGATGGCGATATGTGTGTTTGCTTCTTCGTCGAAATATTGGGCATCAGCCAGCCCAACGTATCCCGGCACCTGGCATACTTGCGACAGGCTGGCGTCGTGGTCGCACGGCGCGAGGGCAAATGGATACATTACCGCGTTAAGACCCCCTCTGACCCGCATGCCGCGAAACTGCTCGCCGATGTGGGGGCCTGGTTCGCCGAGGATAAAGAGATGAAGCGCGACCGCAAGCGGCTCGTCAATATTTGTTGTGCCCCGCAGTTGCCGATCCCGTTGCGGGGGGCACCGCGCCCGGCCAGCCTGTCCTTAGCGTAGCGATACGGTTGGACGGCTCGAACCAGGGCGCGAAGGCGTTGTGCCGATAACTATTCAGTCTTCGACGCAGAGTAGGCGGCGCGACGCTTTTGCTTTAAATAAAACCCTAATAAAAGCGCGATGGCGACGGCGATCAGAACGCTCATGGCCTTGCTGTAGGTCACAAGGTAGCCTGCAACGACTCGCCAGTTCTCACCGAATACCATTCCGAGATAAAGCAGCAGCGTATTCCACAAGGCGGCACTAATTGTACTCATCCCGGCTGTAAGAAGCGGGGCCGTCCGCGACATTCCGGCAAAGTAAGGGATGACGGCGCGCGTCCCGGCAAGAAACCGGTTGATCAGGATGACGCCGGGGCCGAATCGTTTGAACCACCCTTCAACCTTGAGGATCGCGGCCTTTGGCAGGAAGCGGCCAAGTCGCCCGTGTAGTATTCGCATTTCGAAAGACCGCCCCAGGTAGTACGCCGTCATGAAGCCTAATGTGCTGCCTATTGTGGCCAACAGTAAGGATGGAAAGAACCCGACCGTGCCGAGCCCGATCAGGGTGCCGCCGAAAACCAACAGCATATCGCCGGGCGATGGAGGGAAAATATTTTCAATGTATTGAACCAGGAACATCATGCCTAGAACACCGAGCGGCGGCAGCCTCTGGAATAGTGAGACTATGTGCTCAATGAATTCCATGTGTTTGACCAGTTTGGGGCGTTGGTACGGCGATGAAAGGTTGGCCGGGAGGTTGATCTCCACAAGGCTCAAAACAGAAAGTTGAAAAGGTATCCGACTAACAGAATGCCCAGCGTGAATACGCATACAAACGTGGCGATCAATCGGAATTTAAGGACCTTGCGTAAGAGGATCAGCTCCGGCAAAGAAAGCCCGATGACCGACATCATGAAAGAAAGAGCGGGCCCCAGGGCTGCGCCCTTTCCCAACAGCGCCTGAACCACGGGAAGAATACCGGCCGCGTTTGAATACATGGGAATGCCGATGAGCACGGCGAGCGGCACAGACCACCAGGCTTTCTTCCCCAATATAGATGCCACAATGTTTTCGGGTATATAACCATTGATGATAGCGCCGATCGCGATCCCGATCAGGATGTAAGGCCACAACTTCCCAACCATGTCACGCGCCGAGTTCAGCCCCATTTGAATGCGCTCCGCCCAGTCCACTTTCGGTTCAGAGACGTCTCCCGTCCTGATCGAAGCAGTGTATGCCCACTCCTGCACGTAGGCCTCCATTCGCAGACGGCCTATAATCCATCCCGCGAGAATGGCGACGAGCATTCCCGTGCCCATATAAAGCGCGGCCACACGCCACCCGAAGAGACCTAGAAGCAGGACTAAAGCAACTTCGTTGACCAGCGGCGCCGAAATCAAGAATGAAAACGTCACGCCGAGCGGAACACCGCTGGTCACAAGGCCGATAAAGAGCGGTACGGCCGAACAAGAACAAAAAGGCGTGAAGGCTCCCAACCCTGAGGCCAAAATATTCCCGAGGATTTCGCGGTTCCCGGCAAGCATGCTTCTCAGTCGCCCCGCGGTCATCAAGGCACGGACCCCTCCGACGCGGGCCCCCATAAAGGAGCGAGCTACCCCCACCCCGAAACTCACCAGCGTAAGCAGCATGAGAACTTTGGGCGCGTCAAAGAGAAAGAATTCGACGGCTAGGCCGGGTCGTGAATCATGCGGCAAGCCGAAAACGGTGTAGGCGACCCAGGCTGACCATGGGCGTAAAAGGAAGTAAATCAGAAACCAGATTGCAATGCCTGCGAGTACTATAAGGAGACCCCTTCGACCCTTCGGCCTCTTCCTCTGCAAGGTGACCAGGCCGCTTGGATAGTGCGTCTCCGGGTTGCAGCAGGATTTCAGCGGTTTGACATTGATAGGAGTGCTTGGCGTCCCTGTCGTTTCCACTTCATTCATAATCAACCGTTCGCAAGACGTTCCTGCGCACAACTAATAGTTTCATCTGCCCATCTGTCAGTCGCACCAGGTTGAGAGATTGAGTTCGGAATCCGTCTGGGTGATCAGGGTGGGCCGGGCCGTGCTAGCCTTGGAGGCTGCCTTGAGGCGAGGTCTCCTTGACCTCGTCAATCGCTTTGTAATAAGGCATCAGTCCGTTCAGGACAGCAACCAGATTCAGCCCGTTATTCAATAACAGGGACGTGCCTATGCCAAACAAACCTGCCAGGGCTCCCGCCATGAGGACGGTGTTGGGAACCAGGGTGATGATGAAGCTGCGCCGAACGTTCTTCCGCAAGTCTTCGGAGATCTGGAAGAGCACGTCAAATTTGCTTAAAGTCCCATCCATAAAAACGACGTCTGCTACATCGGTGGCGATGTCGGCCGCTCCCCGCAGCGAGATCGAACAATCCGCGCGCGACAAAGCAAGCGAATCGTTGATGCCGTCGCCCACCATCGCCACCTTTAGCCCTTGCCGTTGGAGTTCCGCAACGTGCCTCGCCTTGTCTTCCGGCAAGACGCCGGCCATATAATTTGGTATCCCTAACCTGTAGGCAAGCGCCTGCGTGGCGGCTTCGTTGTCGCCCGATATGAGATATATTTTTTCTATGCCTCGCTTCTCGCGCAGCGTCTGAATCATCTCGTATGCTTCAGGCCGCTCGCTGGCCTCCAACTCTATTGAGCCTACAATCTGACCATCCACAGCCACGCAGATGGCTGTTTTGCCGCTGCGATAGACTTCTTCCATGTGGCTTGATAGTTCTGCGGGAATCGGGACCTCTTCCCTTTGCATATACCTGAGGCTGCCGATTTTGACGGTGGCTCCGTTTACTCGCACTTCAACGCCAAAACCGACGCGGTAGCTCGCCTGGTCTACGGCAGGCAAACCAAGGTCCCATTCTGCAGCCTTCCGTAGAATAGCCCTCGCAATAGGGTGAGAGAATCTCTGCTCCGCGCAGGCGGCGTAGGCGAGTATGTCCGCCTCGGTGTGGCCGGGGTCGTAGGAGTTGATCCTACCCACTCTGGGCGTTTCCTGGGTCAACGTGCCGGTCTTATCAAAGATGACAGCGTCGATGTTATTCAGGGATTCCAATATCCCGCCATGTTTAATGATGATCCCATTCCGAGCGGCTAAAGCAATGGATGCCAACATCGCCAGCGGCGCCGCCACCCTGATGCCCGTGCCATAGTCCGCGTTGATAATAGCAATCATGGCGTTAGGCCCCACGACCATCTGCCCGACGGCCCCGATGCCGAGCGTGGGAATGACCATTCGGTCGGCGAACCGCTCGCTCATCAGTTGTATCCGCCCTTTGTGTTCAACCGACTGATGTAAGATCTTCAATATCTTTGCCGCGTTGGTGTGTTCGCCGGTCCTGTTCACCCGGATAACCAGACGCCCGGCGAGGGCAACCGTCATTTCAAATACCTCGTCGCCGGCAGCCTTCTCGACCGCGGAGTACTCCCCCGTGAGCAGGTGCTGATCGACTATCCCCTCGCCGTCTATGACCACGCCATCGGCAGGGATCTGCTCGCCCGCTCTGACGACCACCAAGTCCCCATTCACCAGCGCGCTTATCTCCGTCTCCACCTCTTGCCCGTCAATCAGGCGCCAGGTGTGGCGCTGTTGTTTCCCGAACACGTCGGCGAGAATCTTGCCCGAAAGTTGCGAGGTCGATTCGAGCAATGCGTTCGCCAGGTCGAGGAGCCACACCATGACGGCGGCTGCAAAATATCTTTTGTAGGAGAAGAGCAGCGCGATAACGATGGCGTCCAGAATATCTACTTTGACCTTCCTGGAAATGAAAATTGCGCCGAGGGCGCTCAGTAAGATACGCGACGAGGTCAGGGCGGTCGCCGGAATGGCAATGACCGCCAGGCCGGGGTAGACAAGCGCCGCCCCCGCGAGCATCAAACTGATGCTCGAAAGCGCCAACTGTCGCCTCGACCTCAGGGCCGGCGAGCTTGACGCCCTGGATGGGTCCGAGATCGCTTCGCTCTCGGCGGCTTGAATCATCGCCGTGAGGATGCGCAGCAACTCATCGCGGTCTAAGTATCGAGTGTCGTATTTCACCAGGATCTTTGCGGTGAAAATGCTGACGGAATAGCCGAGAACCCCCTCCAGATTGAGCGTCTTGAGCTCGAGCCTCTCGGCGACCGCCCGATTCTTGCTGAGCAGTGGGTGATAAACCCGAATGCGGCCCGGTATATCACTTAGAATGCGCCACTGCGAGCGGAGGCCGCTCAGTCCATTTTGGCTGGTTACCTTATCATCTCCCAATTGCTTGATCTCCCCGATTGCTTGCTGAGAAATAGCGAAGTTCGTCTATGGCTGGGAGTCGGCCCCGCCAGTCTGGACCCGCCAAAGCGCCGCATAAAAGCCATCCTCACTCAACAAGTCCTCGTGGCCACCGGCCTGAACAATCTGGCCGCCCTCCCCTAAAACATAGATGCAGTGTGCATGGCGCACGGTGGAGAGCCGATGGGCAATGATGATCATCGTCCGGTTGACCGAAATGCGCTGGAGCGAGCGTTGGATGGCGGCTTCCGTTTCATTGTCAACCGACGAGGTCGCCTCGTCGAGAATGAGTATCGGAGGGCTCTTGAGAATCGCCCGGGCGATGCAAAGCCGTTGCCGCTGGCCGCCCGAAAGTTTCACGCCGCGCTCTCCGATGAGCGTATCGTACTTCTGCGGCAGCTCCTCAATGAACTGATGTGCTTCGGCCAGGCGCGCCGCTTCGACGATCTCGTAAGGCTCTGCGTCGAAGCTCCCGTAGGCGATATTCTCGCGGACCGTTCCGTCGAATAAGAATACGTCCTGGCTCACCAGACCTATAGCGGCCCGCAGGTCGCCCACCCGAATGCTGCGGATATCAAGGCCATCGATCAGGATTCGCCCCGAATCAACCTCGTAAAAACGCAGTAGCAATTTGGCAAGGGTCGTTTTGCCCGCGCCGGTCGAGCCGACGATGGCGGTGGTCTTTCCGGCGGGCAGGTAAAGGGAAAAATCTCTCAGGACCTCGACTTCTCCGCCGTAAGTAAAACTGACCGATTGAAAGGTGATCTCCCCCTGGACCTCCGTCACCGGCAGAGGCTGACCGCTGCCGTTTGCGCCCGACGGCAGCTCGAGCAGGTCGAACACCTTGTCAACTGCCGACATGGATCGGTGATAGAGGTTGACCGTCTCTCCGAAGAAGCCGAACGGGAATAGAAATCGGGGGATGAGAAACAGCAGCAGGGCGTAGGTTCCCGCCGACAGGCCGCCGGAGATCACTAGCGATCCGCCGGCGATGAGGACGGCGGTGTACCCGGTCAAGACCGGGAAGCGAATCAAAGGGCCGAAGAGCGAGTAAATGGTATTAGCCTTCCGGTTGCTCTCGACGTAATCCTGACTCAATCGCCGGATCCGCTCGGTCTCGTACGCCTCGGCGGTAAAGCTCTTGATCGTCGGGAGTCCGCTGATGTTGTTCACGAGTTGGCCGTTGAGTAACGTGCTGCGTTCAACCGCCTCCGCGTAAACCGGCCCGATGCGTTTTTGGTAGTAGAAAGTGGCCCAAAGCAGAATCGGTATGGGAAGCAGGGCGATCCAGCCGACGCTCGGCGCTATGAATAAGAAGATGAAGGTGATGGCGAGTACGTTGGTCCCCATTTCGAGGATTGAGTTCACGCCGTCGTTCAGGAACAGCTCCAGCTGATTGATGTTGTCGTTCAACATGGCCGCGAGCATCCCCGTGCTTTCATCGTCGAGGCGGGACATCTCAAGCGTTTGGAGGTGTGTGTAGGCGTCGAGGCGTAGCTCATGCTGTACCGCCTGGGCGAGGTTTCGCCAAAGCAGCTTGTAGCTGAACTCGAGAATCGATTCGAGCGAGAAGGCCACTACCGCAAAGCCTCCGATGAACCAGACCTGCGATTGCAGGCTGGATAGGCCGAGGGCAAAGAGCAGAGGGCTGCCCCCCTGAGCCGCCGCATCCAAAGCAAGCCCGATGATGATGGGCGGGGAAAGGTCGACGACCTTCTTCAGGACTGACGCGCCGATTGCAAGGTATACCTGAAGCCTGTGCGGCTGAAGGTAACGCCAGAGGCGAATCGCGGGATAGTTACGCGCGGCGTTGGCCCATGAACTGAAGGCAGGGACGAGCGCGCCGCCCCGCGGCCATAATTTGAGACCGACGACCCCCACAGTCAGAACGGCAGCCCCAATCAAGACGGGCGCGGACGTGAGCGAAATCCCCGGCAGCAGGCTCGATAACAGGAAGCTGCCGCCTGCGACAGCTAAAAACTTTATGAGCTTGGATAGTTTTGTCCCCGCCCGCCTGGTTCTATCCTTCGGGCCCGTGGACGACTTCAGACCCGATAGTGCGAAATCCAACACCTCGCGGACCAGTCGCTCTATCTGAGTCGAGCTGATGCCGATGTCGTAACGGACCAAAAGCCGACCAGTAACGGGGTTGGCTTTGGCAAGAGTGATCTCCGGCCGCTGCCTGAGCAACTCTTCAGTGAGTGAGCCCAATCGAGGCCGCCCGACTAGAGTGTCTATCTCCCAGCGTCCCCTTCCTGGTATTGCAGATCTTAGCTGTATGCCATTGTTGACAGATGCATCCATTCTATTCCACCGCCCGTCAGTGTTCGTTCAGAAGTTCATCGGTCTGAAGGCAAGGAAGCCGATGTCGAGGCAAACTTCTACTCTGCCGACCAAGACCATAGAGGCTGACTATTTCTCTGCCTCTATGGTTTGGGGGCAGTGAGCTGAGCCCGCCTTACCGCGCCACGGCTCGTCGCCATCAAATGATCGTTGTGGGGTGCCGGTCGCCGGTGAAAAAGGAGACCATCCTCTTTCACCGGCAGTCGGCTTTGAGATCACAACGGAGGTCTCTCGTAACGAGACTCAGTTAATTTTGGCGGGATGGGATGGCTTCGGATGCGCCTCGGCTGCGGCCTCAGCCGCGAGGTCCTCGATACTCTCGCGCGCTTCGGCTGCGGCTTTGACCGCCGTGTCGGCGACGATGATCCCGTACTTAATTACTTCCCGCAGAATCGGCTTGAGAAATGGTGCTATCACGATGCCACCAATGAAAGCCAGAGTTGTTTGCAGCATGTTCAATTTCCTCCAGTTAATCAGATTTTACGTTCTCGGATTCGGGTTTCTGCCGAACCCGACCAGCGCATGCGGGCGATGGCGCGAAGCGACTTCGGCTCATGCCGCGATGCGTATCATTCAAGCGAGCCACGTGTAGTGCCTGGGAAATGTCTCGAAATCTATGGGCTGGATTCGCAAAGAGGCGAGGCCGTCCCAGTCGTCGCTAGCCGGCGTGATTGATGTAGACGACTTTAGACTCTGTATAAAAGCTCATCACCTCGTCGCCGATTTCACGGCCTCCGAAGCCGCTTTCCTTGATGCCGCCGAACGGCACATGCGAATACCCTCCGACCCCGGGCCGGTTGACATGAAGGGTACCTGCCTGAACGGCGTCGCAAGATCGGAAGATACGCGAGACATCGCGCGTGAAGATTGACGCCGCCAGCCCGTAGCGCGTGGAGTTGGCAACGTTGATCGCCTCCTCGAAATCGCGAACGCGGATCACGGATAAGACCGGCCCGAAAACCTCTTCGCGGGCGACTTCCATTTGTCGCGTCGCTTCCAACACGGTGGGCTGAAAGAATAAGCCCTGCCCATAACCCATACCCGTTAAGACATTGCCGCCCGTGCAGACCTTCGCGCCTTCTGCCTGGCCCACGCCGATGTAATGGGTGACCCGCTTGATGGCACGCCCGTCGACCAGCGGGCCCATTTCGACTCCCGGTTCACTGCCGGCACCGATGCGAATAGAAGCTGCGCGCTTATGAATACGCTCCAGGAAATCGTCGTAAACTTCCTGAGCCACGATTGCCCGACTGGTCGCGCTGCACCGCTGCCCGGAGGAGCCGAACGCGGCCATCATCACTCCGTCAACCGCTTGATCGAGGTCTGCGTCTTCAAGAACTAGCTGCGGGTTCTTGCCACCCAGTTCGAGTTGCAGCTTGGCAAGTCGTTCAGAGGCGGCGCGCGCAATCCGTTTTCCCACGCCGGTCGAGCCGGTGAAGGAGATGCCCTGTACCAGTTCGTTGGAAACCAGTTCGCTGCCAGGCTCGCTGTCGCCATGGATTAGATTCACGACGCCGGCGGGCAGCCCGACCTCTTCAAGCCCCCGGACTAACGCGGTCGCCGTCAGCGGGGTCAGCGGCGACGGCTTGAGTACGGCGGTGTTTCCGGCGATGAGCGCCGGCGCAAGCTTCCAGACGGGAATGGCGACCGGAAAGTTCCATGGGCTGATGAGGCCGACTACACCCAGAGGCTGTGCGTTCGAAAAACAGAAGACGTTTTGCTCTTCGGCGGCAAATACCTTGCCGCCGAGCCGGCGTCCCATGCCGGCAGTAAACTCTAGGATGTCTATTGAGCGGTTAACTTCGCCCAGTGATTCCGCGAGGATCTTTCCCTCTTCGCGCGTGAGCAGTTCGGCAATCTGCTGCCTCCGCCCATCTATCCACGTGAGCCAGTCAAAGAGCAGCCGTCCTCGGCGCGACGGACTGCACTTGCCCCATTGCTCAGCAGCCCGGGCCGCAGCCTGCGCGGCGCGCACGGCGTCCTGGCGTGTAGAGTCGGGGGCGCGTGCGACCAACACTGACTGGTCAGCCGGGTCGTATCGCTCAACCCATTTGACGGACCCGGACGGCTCCCACTTGCCCGCGATGAAATTAAAGACGGTTTGACCTATCTCAGGAATCCCACTCATACGAATCGATCATTTTCTCTGTGGCCGAACCCTATGGATTTGAACCGGGACATTGCTTTACTGCTGCGCGCTGTCTAACAGGAACTCGCGAAAAGTTCGGGCAGACTGGTCTGGTGCGTGCTTGGTCGTGATGCGCGGCATGTCGGCGCTCTCTTCCCGGTTGACCTTCACCAGGATGAAGGTTGGCCCGGTTACGCGTAGAGCCTCCCCAACTGCCGACCTTAACTCATCCGCGGTTTCACACCGATAGGTCTGGCGATAGCTACATGCCTTAGCGACGAGATCAAGGGCTGTTGTCACCGACGTGGTTGCCTGGTTGCCGGTAGAGCCATGCGCTTCATTATCCAGCACAATGTCTACTAGATTTGGCGGGGCGTAGTAACCAACGGTCGAGAAGGAGCCCATGTGCATCAGCGCGGCACCATCGCCATCCAGAACGACAACGCGACGTTCCGGGCGATTTAACGCGACACCCAGGGCGATGGCTCGCGCGTACCCCATTGACCCTTGCATATAAAAATTGCCCTGACGGTCCTGGGTGGCGAAAAGCTCGCGCGATATTTTGCCGGTGGTCGAGATGACGGCCTCGCCTCCTGAAAGGAGGCCGGCAATGATTCGAATGGCTTCGTGCCGGGACATACTGTATTGGCGTTCCTGTTCAGGCTCAGTCCGGCTTGCCTTGATACTCCCTTTCGGCACCATGATGACGACGCTGTTCTCATGCCGAGTGACGATCTCATCGGCCTTATCTAACAGCGACGTGAAGCCTGCAAGGTCCCCCGGCATATCAAATCGACGGACGCCGAAGGTCTTCAGAATGTCTCGGACGCCTGCTCCCATGTAAACATGCTGCGGTTCATCGCCAACGCCGTCAGGGTAGGCGCGGGCGCTGACGAACAACAGGGAGGGAATATGGTACGGCAGAGAGAGAGAGGAGAGCGGGTTGATCAGGTTTCCGACCCCAGAGTTTTGGAGCAGGACCACCGATTTACACCTGGACAACCATGCCCCCGCCGCAATCGCTAGGGCCGCCCCCTCATTGGCCGCCATCACATATTTCAAGTGGGGAGAGCGTAGCACCTCGTTGATCGCATGCTTGAAGACGGAACATGGCACAACCGTGTAGAAAGAGTAGCCCCGCTCTAGCAAAGAGTCGCAAAAATCCGTTGCGGTAATCATCAGCTAATCACCTTGGATATACTCCCAAGCTGGGAGACAAAATGGCTCACCGGAGAATGACCCTTCACACCAAACTCTCTCCGGTCATGGCGGTGGGCTTCGGAATGTCTAAAAGTTTAAGGAGCGTCGGGGCGACATCAGCGAAACTTGCGCCTAAACGTAAGGCTCTGTTTTGAGAAGGATGCACCAGCACGAACGGCACAGGGTTGGTCGTGTGACCGACGTGCGGCACTCCCATCGCTTCATTGAACATGACTTCGGCATTCCCATGATCGCCACACAAGGCAGTCCAGTAGCCATATTCATTAGCGGCCTTGATGATCTCGCCCATGCAGGAGTCGACCGTTCGCACCGCCCGCTTGGCGGCTTCCATATCTCCCGTATGGCCTACGGTGTCCGCGTTGACCAGGTTCGCCACGATCAGGTCCTGTTCCTGGCGGGCCAGCGCATTTTTCACCTCGCGGACGATCCCGGCGGCGCTCATTTCCGGCGTACGCCTGTAGTCCGAGTTCTTAGGCCCGGGCACGTGGATGCTCTGCTCAAACTGATGGTCGCGATGTTCCCGCCCGTTGAAGAAGAAAGTCACGTGCGGATATTTTTCGGTTTCCGACACCCGGAGGTTGCGGTTACCGTACTGGTCTAAAACGTCGCCCAGTGTATCCCTGACCTCGAGATGCTCGAACAGGGATGGTAGTGCCGGACTCATGTGGTAATCGGTCATCGTCAGCACGGTAACCGGTGAGTGATAGAACCGTGGAAATTCCGAAAACGGCTCGTCCACGAATGCCCTCAGGATCTGGTGCATACGGTCGCCTCGGAAGTTCACCGAGAACAGCAGGTCTCCATCTTTAACGACCCCAACCGGCTGGCCCGAACCGTCGACAAGGGCGAATGGCGGGATAAGGTCATCGGCGACGGCCTCCTGGTAAGCGGTCTTTATGGCCTCTTCAGCCGTTCTTACCGGCTTCCCGACTCCGAGCGTCATCATCTCGAAGGCGGCTTGTGTTTTCTGCCAGTTCCCATTCTTGTCCATCGCGTAGTTCCGGCCAACAACACTCGCGACCTGGCCCGCTCCTACGGAAAGAAGCATGTCCTGTATGTCAGCAATAAACCTGATCGCCGCGCCGCTCGGGGCGTCACGTCCGTCAGTGAACAGGTGGAGGTATATGCCGGTCAGGCCCATTCTGGAAGCGGCTTCGACGATGGGGCGGAAGTGGTCCAAGTGTGAATGGATGTTGCCATCGGAAGCCAAACCCATGATGTGGACTCTGCCATCACGCTCTTTCGTTTCGTGAAGAGCCTTCGTAAGTAAAGGATGCCGCTGGAGTTCTCCCGCCTCCATAGCCATCTGGACACGGGTGCTCTCGTAATCGATTGTCCGCCCGGCGCCTAGAGTCAGATGGCCCACTTCGGAATTGCCAGGGGTATCTGGCGGCAGCCCGACCGCACGCCCAGACGCATGAAGCAATGTCCAGGGGTATTCCTTGACCAGGCGGTCAAGGGTCGGTGTCCCGGCCTGGCGGATTGCGTTGTGTTCTACTTTCGTAGAATACCCCCACCCATCTAGCACGATGAATAATCCACGTGATCTCATTGGCGCCTCCGTCACCTTAGTGTGTCCAGTACCGACCAGAACGTGGGGAAGGATTTAGCCGTGCAGCCCGGGTCCTCGATGATAACGCCCCGAGTACGCAGCCCGGCGATGGCGAAGCACATCGCGATGCGGTGGTCATTGTACGTCTCGACGGTCGCGCCATGTGGCTGGCCGCCGTAGACGGTCAGGGTGTCTTGAGTGGATTCGGCTCGGATGCCGAGCTTGCGCAACTCAGTTTCCAGGGCTGCTATCCGGTCACACTCTTTAATTCGTAAGTTCGCGATGTTGGTGATGTGGGTGCGGCCCTCTGCGTAGGCCGCCACGACCGCGAGGGTCGGGACAAGGTCCGGCATCCAGTTCATGTCCACATCAACACCGGACAGGTGTCCCCCCTCGACGGCGAAGTAGTCGTCTCCGCGCTCGATCTGACAGCCCATACGCTCTAGTACGTCGACGAATTTGGCGTCGCCCTGAAGCGACCCCGAGTTGATTCCCGGAATGCGAACCTTGCCGCCGAGGATGGCGGCGGCGGCGAGGAAGTAGGACATGTTCGATGCGTCGGGTTCGATCCGATAGCTGCGGGCCTGATACCGCTGCCCATGCCTCACCCTGAAAGAGCGATAGCCATCCCGCTCGACCGTGACCCCGAACTCTTTCATGATGCCCAGCGTCATATCGACATAGGGCTTCGAGCAGAGGTCATCTGTGATTTCGAGCTCAACGTCCTGTTCGGCGTATGGTGCGTTAAGAAGGATGCTGGACGTGAACTGGCTGCTGACGCTGCCCCTGATTTTGGCCTTACCGCCCCCCAGCGAAGGGCCCTCGATTCTGACGGGCGGGCAGCCGGTGCCGCGCACCACGTCTGCCTTGACGCCCAATTGCAACAGAGCGTCTACCAGGTCTTGACAGGGCCGTTCCTGCATCCGTTGATTACCCGTGACCTCGCTCGTGCCGTTGGCGAGGCTGGCGAAGCTAATCAGGAAACGGATTGGCGTGCCGGCGTTCCCTACAAAGACCGGCTCTTTTGCAGCCATCATTTGACCCGGCCCGCGCTCGACCGTCATGCGTTCACTGTCCCGGTCGATAGCAACGCGCGCCCGGCCAAACTGCTGCACACCGCCGGCGATCAACTCCGTGTCTTCGCAAATCAAGGCGTGCTCCAGTACGGTCCTACCTTCGGCCAGCGCCGCGATCAAAACGGCCCGGTTGGTATAGCTCTTCGAGCCTGGGACAGCGACGCTATGATTGAGTGGCGAGTTAAGCGGTTGAATTTCGATTTTCTTCTGGACGGACGAAGTCATTGTTACACCTCAATGGAAACGGTTCCGGGAACCTGCTGGTTAGTGTGTTTCGTGTGTAGCGCTCAGGCAATGGGGGAGCGGCCTCCTTGTAGGGTCAGACCAATGCGCGCACGACGATAAAAGTGATCACGGCAAGCAGGGCACTGCACGGGAGCGTGACAATCCAGGCCAGGAGGAAGCCGCGCACGGTTTCCCATGACACAGCCTTCACCCCACCCTGCCGCAGGCCGACCCCGACGATTGAGCCATTCGTCACATGGGTCGTTGATACTGGCAGCCCGAATCTTGCGGCGATGCCGACGAGCAAACTTGATGTCAGGTTCGCCGCCAGGCCTTCCTCGTCGGCAATCTTGGTGATCTTCTCGGCCATGGTTTTAGTGACTCGGGTGCCATTGAGGTAACTCCCAAGGCACATCGCCAGGGTTAGAAGCCCAAAGAGAAGGGGCCTTGAAATCTCGGACTGGGGAGCCATCGTGAAAAACAGGATGGGTACGGCGGCCAGCTTGGGCGTATCGTTTAAAGCCCGCGAGAAAGCGATCAAGCCGCTTGAGAGCCAGTGCATACGGTCCGCATTGACCTTTGCCACTCTCGGGTAGTAGACGCAGAAGCACTCGTCAGCCGTCTCGCCGATTGCAAAGACTCCTCCCTGAGCGGTCGCCATCGCGGCCATCTCCGCCCGGTTGTTCCCGCGATAGACGACGCAGAGTGCTACCTCACGGGTGGAGTTGAATACCTTCTTAACGGCAGGCGTGATTAAGAACGCCAGCACCAGGCCAATCAAGGGACTGAACAACAATGGGATGAGCACCTTGTCGGTCATTTTTGCCCAGGCAACGCTGTCGCCCCCGTATGCAAAAGTGGCGACGCCGCAAATAGCCCCCACCAGAGCATGGGTTGTCGAGACAGGAAGGCCGAACCGCGCGGCTGCAATTACCCACACGGTCGTGCCCACGGCAATACTCAATGGGAAAAGCGGATCGAGGGCAACGCCTGGCTGAACCCAGAGGCTGAAGGTTTTCAGCATCTCGGTCGCAAAATATAAGGAAGCAATGCCGCCAATCCCCGTCCAGGCAGTGCCCCAAAGAATCCCTTTCCGGTAACTCGTCGTCTGAGAGCCAACCAGCGTCGCGATAGATTTCGAGACGTCGTTGGCGCCATTGGCAAAGCAGAGGGCAAGGGTCATAAAAAAGATCATCACTGTTAAGACCAACGGGTTTTACCTCCTTCCTTTAACTTTTAACTTTTCCGTCGCACACCCTAGAAGAGCATTGAGGGCAAAACGTATGACGTAGGAGCCAGCGCGATCTATTGTCGGATTCAGGGCCGACGTGACTCGACTGCCTTAAAGACACCTCTCCCCGAACTGGTTAAACCCCGCAGGGAAGCTGCGCCGCAGCAGTGAAGATGTCGGGTCAAATCCGCGCCCTAGTTTCTACAGCAGTTTCTTCTCATCACAGGCTAAGAATTCAGACAACCGGGAGAAGCCAAGCGCCAGGGCGATCCTGTCGAGAACGTCGATCGAGACCATCGTTTTGTAGTTCTCAATGTGGTTCAGGTGCTCGTACGAGATTCCGGACCTGTAAGCCAATTCCTCTTGAGTCATCGGCTGCTCCGGGCGCTTCCGGTGAGCACGGATCAGATCGCCAATGGCCATACGAAGCAGTAGAGAGCGATCATCAGGGATCTGAAAGTAAACACTTTTGCTCGACTTCGCTCTTGGTCTCATGAGGGGGGTACAGTATTCTCCAGGGCTTGTTGACCCAATTTTACATATTGATCGCTGAGTCAGCGATTAGAGTGCCGAAAATGAAGAATACCTATCTCCCCAAGTCGTCTAACACAGAGGCGCTTTAAGAGGTGCTTCAGCGAGCAGGACAATGGCCTGTGGCTGCGCCCTACAAGTGTTCGACCCCGACCGGCAGACCAGATCGTTCGTGCTCTGGTTCATCGGCAGCTTACCGCCTGCGCCAGGTAACACCCGCCTTTATAAGCTCCTCGATAATTCTGTCTCCGCTATTAGGATCCGTATTTTCTATAAGCAAAATTAAAAAAAAGATTCTGCTTTCAAAATATACTGAGTATTGTATATAACTAACTACAACTTGAGTATGAACTATGCTTCATGTCTTAGATCCACTGTTTCTGCGGGTTGATTAATGCTTTTTCGGGAGTGTTGATTTAACGGCAGGCGATAATAGGCACAGGAGGGTCTGACATCGAGTGAGTTTACGTCTGAGGCAGCGTGAAGTCGGCGATGGTAAGAATTGGCGACCGACACGATGAACGACTTCCCGCCGATGTGAAAGCGGGTGGAGCGTAGAGGTAATCCGTATGCGGGCATTGTGGATGGTGAGCGGCATCCCCCAAGGGTGAAAGGGATGTGCCAATGCTCCTGGTAACACTCAAGAGCGTGTCGAGCACAAGGCGAAATCCTTTGACGCTTGGTATCTAAGTTAGATACCAAGCGTCAAAGCATCAGGAGCTTTTTTGAGGATGCTCATGTTTCTTCTTCTTTTCAAGCTCCTCTTTGGAGAGAGGCTTCGTCTTGAAATCAAATCGCAGCAACTCCGCCGGCTTGCCGCCGGTGTTGGCGACCAGCTCGCGCCGGTTGGCCGCCACCCATCTCGCCTGCCCCAGGCCGAGCCTGACCTGCGCCGCACTGCCTTTGCCATCACCCCATTTGAACTGCGCCGGCGACAGGGCGATGAGAAGCGCCGGTTCGTTTGCGCCGGCGGCCACCTCGATACGCTTACCCGGCGCGCAGACCAGCCGCGTGATCCTCACCTGGTCGTTCTCGAATTGCACCTTCTGAAAGTTCTCGCCCGCCGGGTACGCTTCGCGGTAGTAGCGCCCCTTCAAACTCTTTTCGCCGAGCGGCTCGGTCTTGAACTCGACTCTAAGAAAATCACTAGGCAGGTCGGACTGGTTCTCCACCTCGTGGTGCTCTTGAATGCCGCGGTAGACCCGGAAGCTGCCCGCCTTGGTCGCCGGTCGGGTGACCGCCCCATAGTCCTTATCAATGTGGTTGAAGACGACCGGCCCGCCGTCGTTCAGGTAGACGTAGGCCGAGGCCGTCAGCGTGTGCTCGTGCGCCGGCAGCTTCTCGTGCGGCGCGTAGTGGACGCGAACCACCCGCACGTACTCGTTCTCGAATTCCAGCTTGTAAGCGTTCGGCAGCGTCTTGAGCGGGTCTTGCGGGAATGCCGCGACCGCCAACAGGCAGACGGATAATACAACGCGAATTATGCGCATCTCAGTGCCTCCGGTTAATGTAGTTGAAGGTTATTGCTTGTTCGGGTCTTGAGTCCGGTAGACCATGCAAACGGCAGACGAACAGCGCGGTAATTTCCACTCCGGCGATTCCGCCAGCCTCTCGTCGTACACCGTGCGCGGGACTTCGTCGAATCCGAACCGCCGAGCAAAGAAGTCACGCGCCGTTGCCGTCAACAGCACCACCTCATCGAGGCCGGACTTCGCGGTATCCTGAAGCAGCGCCGCAGTGAGCTTCGAGCCTAGTCCGCTGTGCTGGCAATCGGGCGCGACCGCAACCGAGCGCAGCAGGCCCAGCCGAGGGTAACGCTCTAAGCCCGCGCACCCGACAAGCCGATTGCCCTCGCGGGCCACGAGAAAGCCGCCCAGATGCTCCGCGACGCCTTCCTGCGGCAGTTCTACCGTGACGAGCAAATCTAAGATTTCGGGCAGGTCGGCGCGCGACGCCTTTGAGATCGTGATGCTCATGGTATCTTTGCTCAAGCCAGCGGGGGCGTCTCCGCTACGGTCGGGCAGCAGGCGGCCGCCGGGCAAGCTGGCTCTGCCGACTGCACCGAGCTATCCACGTTGCTGTACATCAGATTGTCCTGGTGGACGACGAAGACTTCCCAGTTGTTGCCGTCCGGGTCTTGCACCCATGACTTGTCTTGCAGCGCGTAACCGCAGACGGTTTGCATCTCCTCGCGGGTGGTGAGGCCGGCGGCCTGCCAGCGGTCGCGCATCGCCAGCACGTCTGCGGTCGAGGCGACCTGAATGCCGAGGTGGTAGAGCGCCCCCTTGTCGGTGAACGGTCGCCCGTTCAGCGTCAGATTCAGGGGCGGGTTCTGCAGGTTAAACTTGCCATAGCCGGGGCGGACTTTGCTCGGCTCGACCCCGAACAGCTTGCGGTAGAAGGCGATGCTTTGCTCCACGTCGCGGACGTTGATGGCGATGTGCGCCTGCAAGGTGTTAATCGGTTGGGCGTCGTGTGTACTCATGGCGTTCCTCTATGCTCTACGCTTTAGCGGCCCAGCGCAACCGTTGGCGCGCAGCAGGTGCTCGTTTCGCATGAAGCGCCGACCTTCTCCGGCAGGCCGTCTTCCAGCACGACGAAGACCTCCCACTCGTTACCGTCCGGGTCGTGTACCCATGCCTTATCCTGCACTGCATAACAGCAGTCGGTCTGCATCTCGTCTCTGGTCAGCAAGTCAGCCGCTGCCCAGTTCTCACGCACCTTGAACACGTCGTCGGTCGAGGATACCTGGATGCCGAGGTGCGACAGCGCCCCGCGCTCGTTGAAGGGCGCCTGATTGAGAGTCAGATTGAGCGGCGGGTTCTGCACGTCGAACTTGGCGTAGCCCGTCCGCACCTTGCTCGGCTCAATACCGAGCATCTTCTTGTAGAATTCAATGCTCTGTGTAACGTCCTTCACATTCAGGGCGAGATGCGCTTTCAGCGCCTGCACCCCGTTTAGTTGATCTGTCATGGTCGTTCTCCCTTCATATTTGCTCAAACGTATATATGCGGATCATAGTTCCGCTCTTCATATATGTCAAGGCATATTTATCAGATCGTGCTAAAATAGCCTTATGACGAGAGCAATCGAGCCGTTCGACATGGAGTTGTTCTTCCGGGCGCTGGCCGACCGGACGCGCCTCAGGCTCATTAACCTGATGGGTGCCGGCGAGGTGTGCGTGTGCTTTCTGGTCGAGATCCTCGGCACCAGCCAACCGAAGATTTCACGCCACCTAGCGTACTTGAAGCGAGCGGAGATCGTGGACGCGCGCCGCGACGGGAGGTGGATGCATTACCGCCTTGTCACCCCGCCCGACGCGAACGCGGCAGAAGTCTTGCGCGGTGTGCGGACTTGGCTGGAAGCCGACAAGCAGATGCAGCAGGACATCAAACGCCTGCGCTCCGTCTGCTGCGCGCCGGTCCTGCCGGTGCAGCTCCAGGGCGCGCCTAGGCCGGTCGGCCTCGCGGCCGTTTGATCACTGCGCCTTGCCGATCTCGCGCGTCATCTGTTCGAGCTTGAGCCGGTAGAGCTTCTCGATCGGCAGCGAACAGAACAGCTCGATGCGGCGCTGGAGCAGGAACGCGGCCTGCTTGAATGCGGCGAAGATCTCTTTGTCGGTGCCCTTGCCTGCCGCCGGGTCAGGGACGCCCCAGTGGGCAACGATGGGCTGGCCGGGCCACACCGGGCACGACTCGCGGGCGTTGTCGCACACTGTGATGACGAAATTGAAAACCGTGTCCTCGAACTCTTCCCAGGACTTGCTGCGCGCGCCGCCCGTGTCCATACTGAAGGCGTAGTCTCCCTTCTTGCATTATTCTGAAAGTCCCCGCCTCGTCTGCCCGATGTGGATCGCCGCACAAGTCTGCAATCCATCAGCGCCTGACGCCGGCTGCCTTGACAATGACTCAACCCGGCGTTTTTGCTATGCTTCGTTGCGAATAAGAAAGAGGGGGCTTCAGATAACCTCACCTGAAGCCCGCCGGCGAGTCCGTAAAACTGAGACTCCCGGCAGAAACGCGGTGGGATCCCATATTTGACGTATTTACGTCGCAAGGCAAGGAGTTTTTCAATCTGCCTATCCCGTCAGGAGGGCTATCCTGATGGGAAGGGTCTCACGCCCGAAGCCGAAGCGGCTGGCGGCGAAGCTGCTCCAGATCCGGAATTCTTTAGGGCTGTCGCAGAATGAGATGCTCCGCAGCCTGGACCTTGCCGACGGGCTTTTCCGCAGCGCTGTCTCAGGGTACGAGCTCGGCACACGCGAGCCCCCACTACCAGTCCTCTTGAAGTATGTCCAACTGGCCGGAGTATGCTTGGATGTAATCGTTAGTGATGAGCTAGACGTACCGGAGAAGCTGCCGTCGTCTCCAAAACACATGGGGGTATGAGCTAGTGCCCGAGGTTCGGCCTCTTACTCCGTTCTCGAATAGCAACCATTCCAAATTGAATCTGCAAATTCACTGTGACGCTGCTCGCGGTATAGGTGACTTCGAGCGTCAGGATGGGATATGATTTCAGAACATCGGCCTGCCATTCGAGTTATTTGCGTATCCCCGACTAGTGGCGGGCCGACTTCTTTCTCATTACACGTTCTCTGATGACGACTTCAATCCGGTATTTGCTGCCGGCGCCTTTACTATTGAAATATTTTGTAGAAATTATTGTTGGACCGCTTGACCTTCCTGAAGGCGTTCATTGTGTGCTACACGAAAGTGAACAGCTGCACGTTCGCTGTCTAACAATCGCACCCATCGGAGGCCGCGCGGTCAGGATTGTCGCGCGGCACGATGCTTGGCTTACTTTGCTTTATCCTTCGCCTCCTGGCGCTGACGTTCCTTCGCTTCTTCCTGACGTTGCCTGACCTCACCGCCCCGTGGTCAAGAATGAGCGCCTGCGGCCTGAACAGAGTAAGCTGATGGAGTAAGTTTGTGCGACTTTCCAACATTTTTCTGCTGCTTCCTGGCAATCGCTTAAACGGGGGCGGTGAGTTCTACAGGGTCTATTCATTCTCTAAAAGAAAGAGGCGTTCCTCTGTAGACTGATTTTACGCAGGGGGTCGAAAGAGGCATAGAATGTTGGTGTTATGGTCAACATCAACCCCTCACTAACCCCTGCACTGGAAGCCTACTTGATCGCGCTGATTTATCGCAACACGCGCTCCAGTTGTTTGTCATTGG
>DATENM010000049.1 GCA_035275065.1 Blastocatellia bacterium | reverse complement strand
GGCAGGCGCAAGCGCGGCTTGCGGGGCAGCCGTATCGGGCGGCGCGGGCGGTGCTGCCGGGATTGCAGGCAGAGCAGAAGCCGGCGCGCCGGGCGCTGGTGGCGTGTCGGGCGCTTGTGGCGCGGCAGGCGGCACGGCGGTCGCCGGGCGCGGTCGCTTCGTCTGAGCGATGGCAGCGGGCCGCAGCATGGCGAGCGGCAACACCAGGCCGAGCATGACGATTGCGACGAAAGTTACAGTCGCGCGATTCAGCGCGCGGCGGCGCAAGCCCGGATCAAGAATCGCCAGCAGCCGGCCTTCGAGCTGCGAGCGCCGCGCGATGGCGACGGCGGCCATCAAAGCGGTAGGCGTTGCGCCCATCGAGCGCGCAATGTCGAGCAGGTGATCGGCATAATCCGAAGCCTTAGCGCCGGCGTCAAGCACTTGATCGTCGCAGGCGCGCTCGCGCTCGATGCGCAGCCGCCGCGCCGCCACCCATGCCAGCGGGTTGAACCAGTAGAAGGCACATGCCGCCTGCGCCATTAGCTGTGTCAGACAGTCGCGGCGTTTGACGTGCGCCAGCTCATGCAGCAAGACTACTTCGCGCCGCTCCTCCGGCCAGTCGCTCGCGTCCGCCGGCAACAGAATGGACGAACGCACCAGCCCGCAAGCCATCGGCATGGTGACGCGCGGGCTACGGCGTAAGGCAACCGGTTGAGTCAACATCAGGCGACGCGACAGCCGCTCGACCAGCGACAGCCATTCGCCATCGGTCACGCGCTCGGCGCGATGCTGTAGTTGCCAGACACGCGCCAGGCCGATGAGCAGGTGCGCCAGGATCAGCGCCGCCCCGGCGAGCCAGCCCATCACCGCCCACTGAATACCCTTCCACAGACCACGACCGGGCGGCGGCGCGGCTTCGTAAGGCGCATTACTTTGCGTCGAAGCGCTGACCGCGTCGCCTGGGGGAAGCGCTTCGGCGGGCGCTTGAGTCGTCGCGCTTGAGCCTGTCGCCCTGTGCGGCTGCGAATGGTGCGCCGGCGGGCGCGCGGTAGTCATCTCTTTTGCGCCGCCGGCGGGCGAAAGCGGTGAAGCATCAACCCGACTCGGCGCCGCGGGCTTCTCGGTCACGGCGGCGCTCGTGCTTGCAAGGGGCGATGGCTGCGACAGCAAACCATCGGGGACGACCGACCATTGCCACGCCGGCAGGGCGAGCGACAGCAGCGGCAATAACAGCAGGCCGACGAGCGCCATGTTCCAGACCAGGTGGCGCGATGCGGCGGCGGCCCGGCGCAAAGCGAAAGCGATTACGGCCGCCAGGCCGAGAATCAGCATGCTCTTGGCCGCCAGCGCAATCAGCAACGCCGGCCAGCCGTTTTCTTGCGTGAGCGCCGCGGGTTCTATGAATACGTAAGCCATCATCGCCCTTCCTTTCTGGCCCGCGCAATCATCTCAGACAGGCGGTCAAGCTCGGCCTCACTCAGCCGGGCGCGCGACATGTCGAGAAAAGCGGCGACCGCCTGCTCTGCCGAGTTGTCGAAAAAGGTTTGCAGCAACTGCTTCATCGCCGACTGCCGCGCCCGCTCGCGCGACAGCGTCGGCAGGAAGACGTAGCGCGGCCCGTCCTGCTCGTGGCGCAGGTAGCCCTTCTCTTCCAGCAGCCTGAGCATGGCGCGCACTGCCGAATAGCTCGGCGGCAGCGGAATCGCCTCTAGCACCTCGGCAGCGGTCGCCCGTCCTTTGGTGTAGATGACATCCATGATCTGCCGCTCGCGGCGGCTCAGGTGCGCATGCGGATTCTTAGTCATCGGCCCGGTTCCTCGCTTGCGATCAAGGTGCTATTTTTTTAGCACGACGGCGCGGGCCTGTCAACCACAAAGTGCTATTTTTTTAGCACGGCGTCTAAAACGATAGCGGCGGGCGAAAGTTCCAGCTCAAGGGCAAGGCAAAGAAGCTGGGGCTCCAGTCGGGCAGTAACACCGTCCAGGTGATCGATTCAAAAGGACTGGTCAGCAATACCATCTCAATCGAACGTTGAACAAACTCTGCCGTCGGTTCTGACTAATACAGCGACGGGCGCGGCGAGCCGCCGAGCAGTGACGTGTTCACCGAAGCAATCGTGTGCGTGCCTTCGTGTCCACCCCAGGCAAACATCAAAGAGACTTGCGGAAAGCCGCCGGCGCGCAGCGTCAGCCCCGCCGCGTAGCTGTGCGCCAGATGTTTAAACTCCAGGTCGCTGTGGCGTAGAGCGACCCTGCCGGTCTCTGCCAGAAAGGCGACGCCGAGAGGCCCATAGAGCGAATGCTCGACGCTCGCTTGCAAGAGCAGCAGGTTGGGGGCGCGGAAGCGATAGTCGGGATAGCTGGCGAGCGTCATCTTGCCATTGATGTCCGAGCCGCCGAGCGTCGGCTGAAAGTAGAACGGCACAACGTCTCCCCCGGAGGTGTAGGATTCCACAAGCAGCAGCCGCAAGCCGATGCTGCCTTCGCGGTCGCGCGTCACCTGCGGGCAGTCGCCGGTCGTCGAAGTCGCGCTCGTCGAACAGTCGTCCGGGCCATTGTGATCGCGCGGCAAGAATGTCCGCGTCTTCTTGTAGAGCGGGATCTGGTGCGACAAATCTACGGTGAGCCGCCGGAACGAATAGTGCGAATCGCCGGCGATGAATTGCTGAAAGTTGACCAGGTAATTCAGCCGCAGGTAATCATCGAATAACGCGGGCCGCAAGCGCACCCCTTCGCCGAACTGCGCAAACGCCGGCTGGCGACGCAGGCCGGGCGCGGTCGCTTCGCTGTAGACCTGCTCAATCGAAGGGCCTGACGTGCCGCGGCTGCCGCGCAGGTCAACGAACCGCCCGTTCGCCTCGCCCTGTAATGACAGGTTCAACGGCTGGAACAGCGGATAGACGACACTCGCGCCGACAATCGTTTCGCGCATGCCGAAATAGCTCAGGTCAGCGCCCGTTGTATCCGGCCCCAGCCCGTAATAGGCGAGCTTGTTGAGCGAAGTCGCCTGCGCGTAGACGTTCAAGACCGGCGCGGGCCGAACCGTCGTGGAGCCGGGCTTGATCTTCGTATAGAGCGCCTTGCCGTAGACGCCGACGCGCCACGAGCCGTTGGGTGACACCACGGCGTCGGCGTTGAAGCTCAAGCGCCAGCTCTCGTTCGGCGTGTAGTGGGTCACAAACGCCGGGCCGAAGCCGATGCCGTTTTGCGGCGCGATGCTGCCAAAGGCGATGTGCAGCGGGTGGCCGGTGAAGAGTTCCTGCCCACATCCGGCAATCGCTTTGAAGCTGAATTTCCCGCAGCTCTCTTTTAACGCTTTGCCCTCGCGGCGAAACTCGGCTTGCAGTTGGCTCTCCTGCGCGTCGACACGCCCGGCCAGGACGATGAGACAGACAAAAAGGAAAAACAGTTGTCGCCGCATGGTGGCTCCTTTGCTTGACTCGGCCTTGTGAATCGGCATGTGTCGGCAGATGACCGATGGCGGTCATTTTTTGGACGAACGCGCCGGCTTTTTCTTGCTGCCGCCAGCCGCTTTCTTCGGGCGCTTCGCCGCTGCCGCCGGTCGCTTTGCGGCAGCCTGCGGGTGAAGGAAAGCTGTGTACTTCTTGATGAAGGCGCTCGCCTGCCCCTCTGTCCTGATCGCCCGCCGCTCCTCATCAATCTGGCGTCTGACGACCGCCGCCAGATGCTCAACCTGCTCCCACAGCAGGTCTGAAACGGGCCGGTGTTGGTTGAAGGCCGAGGCGGGCACTTGCGGAATGCGAATGACGTTGGTGGTTTTGGCCATCGGTTGGTCGCCTCCTATTTGAACACAGGGCAATCGCTATCCGGTCGCATCTGATCACTCAGCAGGTCGAGGAAGGTCTTGGCCGCCTTCTCGCGCGGCGAGCGGTTATCGTCGTTGACCTTGAATGCCTCCATCACGGTGGCCGGGATGCTGGCATGCTCAAAGGCGCGCCCGTTGGCCTGGTCTTCGGTGCCGGCGACCACCGTGGCCTTCGGAATCCACGGCGACACGGCGACCGCCGGCACGCGGACGCCGAGGCGGTCGAACTTGAAGGGCTTGCCCGTGCCGGTCGCCTCCGCCGACGCTTCAAAGCCATCCGGCGTGCAGTCGGGCGGCGGCACATGGTCATAAATGCCGCCGTGCTCATCATAAGTAATCAGCAGCAGTGTGCTCTTCCAGAGCGTCGGATTCTTGCGAATGGCGTTGTAGACTTGGGCGATGAAGGCTTCGCCGGCCAGGACGTGATGATCGGGGTGCTGGTCAGAGGCCAGCCATTCGCTGCCGCTCTCGTCCTCGTGGTCGTTGTAGTTCGGCTCGACGAAACAGTAATCCGGCAGGCGGTTCTTCTTGCAGTCGTCGATGAAGTTTTCGTATAGCCCGAACAGCCGCGGCTGATTCTTGAGCAGGTTGACGATCTCCAGCGAAGAGCTGTGCTGGTCGAAGTAGTAGAGCTTCGCGCTGCGGCCCGCTTTCAGCATGCGCTCATAGATGCTCAGGTAGGGAACATTCAGGTAAAACAGGTTCATGCCGACCTGCCCGAATGATGTGCCGTAGTGGGCGAAGGCGCGGTTGCACAGCGTCGGCCCCGGGATTGATGAGAACCAGCCATTGAAGACCGCATAACTGCGCGCCAGCGTCGTCAGGATGGGAATCCGCTCAGGCGTGAAGTAATACATGATCTTGTGCGAGTGCTCGCGGTCGCGGCGCTGCTCGAAGTAGCTCTTAACGAACCCCCGCATGCTCGGCCTGGCCGGCGGGCCGGTGGTGCCGTCAAAGAGTTGCAGGTTAACGCCGGGGAAGTGATGATCGGGGTCTGGATCGAGCTGCCCCTGATAGGCGGCCTCAGGTCGCACCTTCACCGGCTGCCCGGAGGTATCCGGGTTGAATTCGTCACCGCTCAGGCCCTCGATTCGCGGATCTTGCGCTTTCAACGCCCCGAGCATGTGATCGAACGAGCGGTTCTCCATCATCAGCACGACGATGTGCTTCAGGTTATCAAGTCCTTTAGTCATACTTTCGCCTCGTATGCTCGACGGCTGGTTCGGGCGGCCCGGCTTCAAACGTTTCGGCAGATGCGGTGCGGCGTGGGGCAGAGGGCCAATTGAAGCGGGCCACCTTGTGGATAATTCAAGTTACTTTGAGCCAATCATCAGGGCGCATTCTCTACCCATTCTGTAAATAATGCAACCCCATCTGATGTTCGCGCCGCAACCGCGCGATCCAACAAAGGGTTAGGTAGCGCATCATACATTTGCGCCGGCGGCTGGCGGCGGCGGTTTTGGCTCGCGCATTCCCGCCCGGTTCGTGCTATCATAGACCCCGCACGAACCGCTAATCCCATGTCCCGAACCAGGCAAGTATGTACCAGGTAATCTCGCTTCTTACGGCTTTCGTTATCGCTTTATCCAGTCCCTTCAGCCAGCAATCGGCACAACCCGCGCCCGCCGACGACCAGTCGCTCCGTCTGCGCACTGATTTGGTGCTGGTTGACGTGCTGCCGGTGCAGCGCAAGACCAGCCGCGTCGTTAATGGTTTGAAGAAGGACGACTTCACGGTTTACGAAGACGGGGTCAAACAGGCGGTCAGTTATTTCAGCCGCGACACCCTGCCTGTGTCTGTGGTCCTGCTGGTTGACCGCGCCGGCTGCGTCAATCCGTTCAACGAGCAGATTCGCGAGGCCACCGCCAGGGCCATCAACCATCTGAAGCCGACCGACGAAGTCGCCATCATGACGTTTTCAAACAAGGTCAAGCTCTTTCAACCCTTCACCCGCGACCGCCGTGTCATCGGCGACAAGATCGCTACCGTCGAGCGCCAGCACGAAAGCGAGCAGCATTACTTTAACCAGGCCATCTATGAAGCCAGCGAGTATATGAAGAAGGCCGCGAACCCCGCGGGGCGTCGCGCCATCATCGTGCTGACGAGCCTGGAAGCGGCGATTGACTTCTCAAAGATTTCCGAGAAAGAGGCGCTGCTGTCGGTGCTGGAATCGGGGGCGACGGTGTCAGGGATTCTAATTGAAACGCTCGGCGGGCGCTTCGAGCAGGCGGTGCGCGGCAAGCCGACTTCGTTTCTGCGCATCTTCAAGCTGCGGTCGGGCAGCATGAAGATGTTTGTCGAAGAGACCGGCGGCGAGTTGACCGGCGCGCCGCCCGACAAGATAGACGAAACGATCAATCGCGTTGTCGATAACGTCGCCGCGAGTTATTCGCTGGCCTACACTTCGACGAACACGACGCGCGACGGCAAGCGGCGCAAGGTGCGCATCGAGATTTCGCCAGAGGTCGAAAAGCGCGAAGGCCGCGTCGCGGTGCTGGCGCGCCGCAGCTACGTCGCCGCGAAAGAGCCGAACGCCGCCGACGCCAAGCCGGTGACGAAATAGATTGCCGGACTGCCGCGCCCGCCGGTGCCGGTTCGTGATGGTACAATCGTCATGAACAGGCTAAAGAAAGGAAGCAGCATTCACATTCTATGAGTCAACCCGAACGCCGGAAGCCGGCCATCGTCTTTGACTTCGGCGGCGTCCTGATCGATTGGAATCCGCGCTACCTTTACCAGAAATTATTCACCGACGACGCCGAAGCGATGGAGCGATTTCTCGACGAAATCGGGTTCGTCGAATGGAATCTGGAACAGGACAGGGGCCGCCCCTTCGCCGTCGCCGTCAAGGAACTGAGCGAGCGCTTTCCGCACCGCGCCGACTTCATCAGGGCGTATGATGAGCGATGGGAAGAATCGATTGGCGGCGCGATTGAGCCGACCGTCGCCCTGCTCGGTGCGTTGAAGCAGGCCGGCTATCCGCTCTACGGCTTGAGCAACTGGGCGGCGGAAACCTTCCGGCGCATCCGTCACCGCTTCCCCTTCATGGATTGGTTTGACGATATCGTGCTGTCGGGCGACGTGCAGATCATCAAGCCCGACCGCCGCATCTACGCCGTCCTGCTTGAGCGCATTGGGCGGCCCGCCGCCGACTGTCTCTTCATTGACGACTCAGAAGCCAACATCACGGTCGCCGCGGAGCTAGGCTTCGAGACGATCCTTTTCAAATCACCTGAACAGTTGAAAGACGAGTTGACGGCGCGCGGGCTCTTGCCGGGCGACGCCCCGGCGTCACGCTAAACCGGCTTTGCGGTTGTATGCTTCTTGAGCCATACAAGCAAGCTTCGTTTTAATTTGAGACAAGCGATTTGGCCATCCCGAGGCGAATCGCTAGCGGCTGCAAGGCGTTCGACATGGCACATCAAGTGCCTTAGAATGCGCCAGGACCTTGTGCGGGTTTGAAGTCAATGTTGGAGGGAACTCTTCATGGAAGGTCCTGCGCGTGGTTGTCTCGCCGGTTTAATCTCATGGAAGCTCGGCGGCGGGCTATTCTCTACGATCCTTATCTTTATCCTCGTCTACTGGCTGCTCGGCCACGTTCATTGCTGAAGAAAGAAGTCAGGAGTCAGGAGTCAGAATGGAAGAGGAGACCGGCTTACGCCTCCGCTTCTCTTCTGACTTCGGTCTTCTGACTCCTGACTCCTTTCCGCGTCACTTCTCGTCGAGCTTGCGGCCCGCGTTCAACTGGTCATAGTTCAAAATCGCGTTGAAGACCAGGAAGTAGCTGCCCTGAGTTTCGCCGCGCCAGATGGGGTTGTTCGAGAACAACAGAATGTGGCCGGCGGCCATCGGCACATCAACCACCGCCGCGTGCTGGGCGATCTCCGCGCCACTGTCGAGCAGGCCCGACACCAGCAAATCGCGGGCGTCGCCATAACGCAAGATGACGCGCGGGCGGTACTGCGGCGGGATCACATAGATGCCGTTGCGCCGCTGCTCGTCGGTGACCGGGACCGCTTGCCAGATTTCGGCGCGCGGTTCTTCGATGGCCTCCGCCGCCTGACGGTCTTGCGGCGTGTCGGGATCGTCCACGGTGCCGCGCCCGGTCGGGCGGTCGCGGTCTTCCGCGGTGCGCCGCCGCCCGCGCCCGCCGCCATTGATGTTGCTCAGGTTAAAGATCGGCCCTTCGTAACAGTAGATGCTCAGGTTCTCGCCGTAGCCGTAAGCGATGGGGCTGGTCGCATCGACAAACTTCGAGCGCAGGATGCTTCCCGTCACACGCAGCCGTTGCGCCGGCTGCAAGGTCACGCCCGCCGTCAGGCCGAAGCTGATCGCAAAGTTCGACGTGTCGGTCGCCGTGATCAACAGCCCGCCTTTGCGAACGAAGCTTTGCAGGTTCGCCAATCCCTGCCAGCCGAGCCCCGGTCGCATGTCATCGGTCGAATCGATCTTGCCGATGTTCGGCGTCTTGTCGGTCGTCTTCCACGGCAGGGCGTTGCCGGTCATCGGCATGCCTTCAATGATCGACTGCGGGTTGCGCGTGCCGACCGGCGCAAAGACGATCACGTCATACTTCGCATTCAAGTCCGCCGTGTGCGCGGCGTCCTGCGTGCTGATGTAATCGTAAGGGACCTTCAGTTGATCGAACGCCTCTCGCCACCAGCCTTCGTCCTGCGTCGCAAGCCAGGTGTGCATGATGGCGACGCGTGGCGCTTTGGCGGCGTGAGTCTTCACCGTGGGCGCAGCGGCCACGGCATACGCCGTCAAGCCCAGCTCGCGCGCGGCCGCGTCCAGATTGCTCTGTGAGACGTTGTGATAGATGAACGAGCCGCGATTGAATTTGCGCCCGTTAAGCTCGAACGGTTCTTCGCTGACTTCGACCCGCGCGTCTTTGAAGCGATAGCGCAGCGTCGCAAGCCTCGTGTCGGTGTTGTGATTGATGACAAAGATCGAGCCGCTGCCGCTGACGCCGCCCGGCGCGCGCACTTCGCCTTTGACCAGTTCCATCGGCGCATTCAGCACGCCGGCATCCGTGACGCGCAGCACCTGCACGTTGCCAAGCTCGCCGAACGTCCAGCCGGTGTCGTCATAGACATTCTTCTGCGGATCGTTCGGCGACCAGTACTGGTAATCGAGCAGCGCATCGGCGATGCGGCTATAGGGCTGATCCATGCGCACGACGTAGCTGCCGGCGGCGAACTGCCGCGTCTCGGTCGCGTCTTTCGGCGCGGCGCTGCCGTCTCTCTGCGCCGCGGCGTTGGCCGTGGCTGGCGGCCCGGCGGGTTTCTTCTTCTTGACCGTAACCGTGAACGGCGCGGTGGCGCGCGAAATCTCGACGGCTTGCAATTGTAAGGTTCGTAACAGTTCCGCCTGCGCCCCCGGCCGCGGGTCGTCCGCCGGGAAGACGTAGGCGGCGGGGCCTGAGGTTTTCGGCTTTTCAATCGAACGCTTACTCTTCAGGTAAAAATTCTTCAGGAACAGTTTCGAGTTGGCGTTGAAGTACGACAGCGCCGTCAGCAACCCTGTCTGCTCGTAGTTGTTGTTGTTGCGCTGCGACCAGCGGACGCGCGGCAGCGGCGGGTTTTGTCTGTACCAGGTGCGCGCCGTCTCCTGCGGCCCGAGGGTGCGCTCGACGGTGTCGGCGCCGCCATTGCCGAACGTCTCATAGAGCCGGCTGATGCCATTGTGGGTCGCGGCGATGAACATCAGGTATCCCGGCGACCACGTATCAAATGTGCCGTGGGTGAAGACGCCGGGCATGCCGAACTTGGTCATCTCGCTGACGTTGTTCCAACCCATCAATTGCCATTCGTCAGTCAGTATCGGGTCGAGCCAGGCGTTGTAAGGCCCATCGCCGATCGTGTTGTCATAGAGGTACGGCACCGATTCGTGCAGGTCGTGCAGCACCTGCGCCTTCCAGCCCGTGAAGGTCTTCAAGACGTTCTGCGTCAGCTTCAAGGTCAAGCCCATCGCATCGCGGTTGTTGTCGTGCGCGACGTAGTGGCCCCAGTAGATGAGCGGCGGCCAGTTCTCGCCGGGATGCGCCAGGTGCCAGTTATAAACGTCCACCTGGCGGTCGCGTCCGTCGACTTCGACGATGGGCGTGATCAGCGTAATCACGCCGTCGCGGATCGCTCTGACATAAGGGCTCTCGTCAACCGCGAGGCGATAAGCCAGCTCCATCAACGCCGTCGGCGCGCCGGTTTCCGGCGAATGAATCGTCCCGGTGATGTAATAGACCGGCACGGAGGCGGCGACCAGGCGGTCGGCTTCATCGTCATTCATCTGAATGGTGCGCGGGTCGGCAAGGCGGGCGAGCCGTGCGCGGTTCTCTTCCATCTGCGCCAGATTTTTTTCCGAGGTGACGGCGACGGCGATCATCTCGCGGCCCTCTTCGGTCGTGCCGATGGAGAAGACCTTGACGCGCGGGCTGGCTTTTTCGAGCATCCGCATATAGCGATAGACTTCATGCGAGTACGGCAGTTTGCCCGGCGCGCCGGCGATGTCGCCAAGCACCGCTTTCGGCGTCGGCACCGTACGCGAGGCCGGCAAGTAATCAACCAGCGGCGACAGGAAGTAGGGCTCGGTGGTGTACTCGCGAATCTTGCGGGTGTATTCCTCGTCAACCGGCTGGTCGGCGGCGCGGCCCGGCTTCGGCGTAAGATTGGCTACAGAGACAGATTTCTCCTGCGGCCCGCGCCCAAAGGCGGGCATCATCGAGAACGAGAATACGAAGATGAGCAGACCGATCATCGCAGCGCGTCTGAGCATTGGTCCTCCAAGTTAAGAAAGTAATGTGTAGACAACTTGCCACAAACGCGCAAAGAACACAAAGTCTCGCAAAGCATCTTTGTGAGACTTTGTGCCCTTCGTGTCTTTACGGCGAATTCCCTTCAGTCAATCGCCTTGCGCATAAAGCCGCGCATGCCGAAATAGCCGAACAACGCGAGAAACACCAGTTGGCCGAGGATGATGAGCCAGATCGCCATGTGCGGCATCGCGGGCACCAGCGAGGCGCGGAAGCCTTCGCTCGCATAGGTGATGGGGTTGATGCATGTGACGACCTGAAACCAGCGGATGTTATTCAGCATCGCCCACGGATAATAGATACATCCCGTAAACAACATCGGCGTCAAGACCACCGAAAACATCAAGCCGATCTGCGCCGGCTGCACGGCGGTTCCCATTACCAGCCCCAGGGCCGCGCCGCCCAGCGCGCCCAGCACCGCGACGATAATCAGCAGCCACCAGTATTCCAGGCTGATCTGAAAACTGCCGCCTAGAATCAAGCGCCCGAGCGGCACGACCATTGCCGCCGCCACCAGCCCGCGGATCGCCGCAAAAATCATCTTCTGCACCGCCACCAACTGTACAGGCAGCGGCGACAGCAGCCGGTCTTCGATCTCTTTCGTGTAGCCGAACTCGATCACCAGCGGCATCGACACCGCCTGCATCGACGTCAACACAGTGGTGAACGAGATGATGCCCGGCAGGAAGAGCACGCCGTAGCCGGTATTCGCCTGGCCGAGCATCGGCAGCAGCCGCCCGAAGGTGAATAGCAGGAAGATCGGCTGCAACAGCGTCATCGCCAGAAACGTCGGCCATGTCCGCAGCGTCACCCAGAGGTCGCGCCAGAGCAGTTGCATGAAAGCCGTCGCGATCATGCGCGCCCGCCCTCGCGGCGCGAATTGCGTCATCGGTAGAGTCGTCGCGCTCAATCTCTCAGCCCCTTTCCGGTTAAATGAATGAAGACGTCTTCGAGGCTCGGCTGCGCCAGATGCAGGTCGGCCAGCTCAAGACCGCTGCTGACCATGACTTGCGCCGCCTTGACCGCCACGTCGCCGCCGCGCACCGCATAGAGCCGCAGCATCGGGTCTTCGTCGGCAGGCGGCGGCATGGCGCCCGCGGCGGGCTTCGCTTGCCCGCCGGCCATCATCGCCATCACCCAGGGCGGCGGCCCGCCCGCGGCGGGTGCGGCCTGCGCTCGCGCGGTCGTCCATTCGGCTTCGGTGACGCTGTCGAGGGCGCGGACCTCAGAGAGAATCGCCGCCTTCTTCTCTTCGGTGAGCGACGGGCTGCGATGCACGCGCAGCTCGACGCGTGTTCCCGCGGGCACCAGCTTGCTCAGGTTGGCCGGCGTGTCGAGCGCCAGTACCTTGCCGTGATCCATAATGGCGACGCGATGGCAAAGGCGCTCGGCCTCTTCCATGTCGTGCGTCGTCATAAACACCGTCAGCCCGTGACGGTTGAGCGTTTGAATCATCTCCCACAAAAACAAACGCGCCTGCGGGTCGAGCCCCGTCGTCGGCTCGTCGAGAAACAAGACCCGCGGCGAATGCATCAAGGCGCGGGCGATCAACAAGCGTTGCGCCATGCCGCCGCTGTACTTGTCTACCTTATCCTTGGCGCGCTCGCCGAGCCCGAATTGCTTGAGCAATTCCGTGGCGCGCTCGGTGCGCTCGCTTCTAGGGATGCCGAAGTAAGCGGCGTGAAAGGTCAGGTTTTCAATCGCCGTCAGCGAGCGGTCGAGGTTGTTACGCTGCGGCACGACGGCAATATAAGGCTTCACGCCGACCGGGTCGGCGACGACATCAACGCCCGCGATGGTCGCGCGCCCCGCCGTCGGCAGCACGCGGGTTGTCAGCACGCCGATGGTCGTCGTCTTGCCCGCGCCGTTCGGGCCAAGCAGCCCGAAGACTTCGCCGCGCCCGACCGCAAAGCCGATGCCGTTTACGGCTTTGACCGGGCTGCGCGGATATTGCTTCTCCAGCCCTTCGACCAGAATGATCGTTTCGCCCGACTGCTGGATGGCAGACCCGTCTGCCGGCGTTTGTTCAAAGCTCATCGGTTACGATTCCCTTTCGCGCCTGAATCTATTTCGGAGAGACCACTCACCTGTCATGAGACCAAACGCCTGCACTTGGTTAGCGCCGGCGAAAAAATAGCGCGGCTGACATCGGGCAAGAATCCTAGCAAAGAGATAAGGAAGTCGTCCACGAAGGCGGTTGCTGATTGCTCGGCTTGCGGCTAAGCTCAACGCTTGAGGTCGTGCGTATGAAGATCAATATTCTGGGCGGCGGCCCTGCCGGGCTTTACTTCGCTATTCTGATGAAGCGGCTCGACCCGTCGCATGAGATTACCCTTATCGAGCGCGACGGCCCCGAAGACACCTTCGGCTGGGGGATCGTCTTCTCGGATCAAACCTTCGCCTACCTGAAGGACAACGACGAGCCGTCGTTCAACGAGATCATGCGCGCCTGCCAGACATGGGATAATGTCGTCGTCGTTCACCGCGATCAGCCGGTGACGATTCGCGGCAACCGTTTCAGCGGCATCGCGCGGCTGGCGTTCCTCAACATCCTGCAAACCCGTTGCCGCGCCCTCGGCGTCCGTCTGCGCTTCCACACCAACGTCACCGACGTTGCATCGCTCGCGGCTTGCGACCTGCTGGTCGGCGCCGATGGCGCGAACAGTCTGGTGCGCCGCAGCTATACGGAAGCTTTTCAGCCGACCGTAGACTGGCGCAAAAACAGGTACATCTGGCTCGGCACACACCAGCTCTTTCACGGGTTGACGCTGACCTTCCGCGAGCACGAGGCCGGGCTGTTCATCGCCCACTCGTACAAGTTCAACGACACGACCAGCACGTTCATCGTCGAATGCGGCGAAACGACCTGGGCCAACGCCGGCTTTGAAAACATGAGCGAAGCCGAGACCTGCGCTTATCTCGCCGAAGTCTTCAGGAAAGACTTGAACGGCCACGCCTTGCTTGCGAACGACTTTGTGCGCTGGCTCAACTTCCCTCTGATCAAGAACCGGCAATGGCATCACCGCAACGTCGTGCTGTTGGGTGACGCGCTGCACACGGCGCATTTTTCCATCGGCTCGGGCACCAAGCTGGCGCTCGAAGATGCGATTGCCCTGGCCCGCTGTTTTGCCGAAGGCCGCGACACCAGGGCGACGCTCGCCGAATTTCAGCGCACCCGCAAGCCGGTGATCGATGCCTATCAGGACGCCGCTTTTGCCAGCCTGTTGATGTTCGAGAACGCCGAGGACGATATGCATCTCGATGCGCTACCGTTCGCCTTCCAGATGATGACGCGCAGCAAGAAGATCGATTATGAGAAGCTCCGCCGCCGCGACCCGCAGTTCATCGCCGCCTACGACGCATGGCGAGCGGCGTCAGAATGAAGGGAAGAGAAACGCGCCTGCCTGCGTCTAATCAATAAATCATCAGGACGACGTGAGCGAGCAGACAGAGGTGAATGATGGAAGCTCTCTGGCAAGACATACGCTATGCGGCGCGGCTGCTCGTAAAGAGCCCCGCCTGGACGGCGCTGGCCGTCATCGCGCTCGCCTTAGGCATCGGCGCGAATACGGCGATCTTCAGCCTGGTCAACGCCGTGCTGCTGCGACCGCTTGCCGGGGTCGAAGCGTCCGATCAGCTCGTCGCCTTCGAGCGCCTTCAGGGAGGCCGCGCGTATGACAGCTTCGGCTACCCGGACTATCTCGACTATCGCAACCAGAGTGACACCTTTTCGGGGCTGGCGGCGCACGTCGGCACGCCGTTGAGCTTCGCCGGCAACACCACCGAGCGACTGCGCGGCGATGTCGTCACCGGCAATTACTTTTCGGTGCTGGGGGCGCGTCCGGCGCTGGGCCGCTTGCTGCAATCGGAAGATGACGAGGCCGAAGGCGCGCACCCGGTCGCCGTCATCAGTCACGGCCTGTGGCGGCGCGCTTTCGGCTCTGACCCGTCGGCCGTCGGACAGACCATCAAGCTCAACGGCCATGACTTCACGGTCGTCGGCGTCGCCCGTGAAGAGTTCAGCGGCACGGTAACCGGCATGTCGTTCGATGTCTGGCTGCCGATGGCCATGCAGCCGCAAGCCATCCCGCGAATGTCTGCCGGCGTTCTTCGAGACCGCAGCGCCGGCTGGATCGCCATCTTCGGCAGGCTGAAGGGCGGGGTCACGCTCGAACAGGCGCAGGCAGAGATTGCGACCATCGCCGGTCAGCTCGCGCAGGCTTATCCTGAAACCAACAAGACGCGCGGCGCGGCGCTGATCGCAGGGCTGGGGCTGACGGCTTCGGACCGCGAGGATTTCCGCCGCTTCCTCGGATTGCTGTTTGCCGCCGTCGCGCTCCTGCTGCTGATCGCCTGCGGCAACGTCGCCAGCCTGCTGATGGTGCGTGCCACTTCGCGGCGGCGCGAGATCGCCGTCAGATTGGCTCTGGGAGCCAATCGCAGCCGCCTGGTCAGGCAACTGCTGACCGAAGGCGTGATGCTGTCGCTGCTCGCCGGGGGGTGCGGGTTGTTGCTGGCGCGCTGGCTGGCCGATGTGATTCTCGCGTTCCAACAACCGGCATATGGCTTGCGCGGGCTGGCCATCGAGATGGACCTCAAAGTGATGGGGTTCACGCTCGCCCTGTCGCTGCTGACCGGCATTCTCTTCGCGCTCGCGCCGGCGCTGCAAGCTTCAAAGCCTGACCTGGTGACGTCGCTGAAAGATGGCGCGCCCGCCGGCGGCTTTCATAAGTCGCGCGTGCAGAGCGCACTTGTCGCTTTCCAGGTCGGCTTCTCGGTCGTCCTCTTGATCGGCGCGGCCCTGGCGGTGCGCACCATGCAGCAGATCGTCGCCATAGACAGGGGCTTCGACACCGATCATCGGTTATTGATGTCGCTCGATCTCAGCATACAGGGATATAACGCCGAGGCCGGCTGCGCCTTCTATGAGCAGCTCATCAAACAGCTCGACGCAACGCCCGGCGTGGTCACCGCGAGCTTTGCCAAGACGGTGCCGCCCAATGATTGGAGCGACCGCATGGCGATCTTTTATGAAGGCCAGGAGCCGCCGCCGGAAGCTTTGCGCGGCAGCGAAGAGATCGGCATGCGGACCGACGCCAACCGTATCGCGCCGCGCTACTTCAGCACGCTGAACATCCCCGTGCTTCAAGGCCGCGATTTCAGCGAAGCCGACCGCGTCGGGGCGCCCGCCGTCGCCATCGTCAATCAGGCGCTCGCCGAAAAACTCTGGCCCGGAGAAAGTCCCCTCGGCAAGCGCATCGCCGCGCCTTTCTTCAATGAGCCGCGCCGCCCGCCTCTTGAAATCGTTGGCCTCGTCGGCAATACTAGGCACCGCACACTGCTTGCCGACGCGCCGCCGATTCTGTACCTGCCTGTGCTACAGGCTTACGATGGGCGGACGACGCTGGTCATCCAGACGGCCGGCGAGCCAGCGGCGATGACCGAAACGATTCGCAATGCCGTCGCCCGCGTCGCCAAAGACCTGCCGCTCTTTGCGGTCAAGACGATGACCGAGCAGGTCGCGACGACGCTCTGGCAGCAGCGCATGGCCGCCAGCCTGATCGGCTTGTTCGGAGGGCTGGCGCTGGCGCTCGCAGGCGTTGGCCTGTATGGCGTCATCGCGCATTCGGTGACCGCGCGCACCCGCGAGATCGGCATCCGTATGGCTCTGGGAGCCGATTACAGGGAGATCGTCCGCATGGTCGTCAAACAAGGATTGAAGCTCGCCTTAATCGGCGCGGCGGTTGGCCTCGTGGCCGCGCTCGGCTTAACGCGGCTGATGTCGAGCCTGCTTTACGGCGTGAGCGCCACCGACCCGCCGGCTTTCATTGTTGCCTCGGCGGCGCTGATCGCGGTGGCCTTGCTGGCCAGCTACATCCCTGCGCGCCGCGCCACGCGGGTTGACCCGATGATCGCGCTCCGGCACGAATGAAGGAGGCAGGAGGCAGGAAGCAGGAGGCAGGTAATTCGGATGGCTGCCTTCGTATGGATGACAATGTTCGGGCAATACGCTTTGCTTTTGACTGCTTCCTGCCTCCTGCTTCCTGCCTCCTTCACCGCGTGGTACATTCAATGCAGGATGTGGCGTCAAGGAAAACCGATTCGTCATGCACTGCTCGGAGCGCGCTGGCCGACGGCTGAAGAGGCAGCACGGGCGCGCCTGTTCTCGCCCATCACGGTCGGCAGCGTCCGGCTCGAAAGCCGCACCTGGGTCCCGGCGATGGTGCCTTGGCGCGCGACCGAAGACGGACTGGTGACCGCCAACGTCCTCGCCTGGTACAGGCGCTTTGCCGAGGGACAACCGGGGGCGATTGTCGTCGAAGCCACAGGCATCCGCGACATCGCCAGCGGCCCGCTGCTCAGGATCGGCCATGACCGCTTCATTCCCGGCCTGCGCGAGCTGGTCGAAACCGTGCGCCGCGCCAGCCACGGCCACACACGCCTGTTCATCCAGATCATCGATTTCCTCGCCGTCAAGCGCCGCCCGCAAAAAGAAAAATTCTTCGCCCGCTTCCTCGCCGTGACAGACCATCATCGGGATGCGCTTGCGGAAGTGACCGGCGATACGCACTGGCTCGCCGCTGACGAATCCGCGATTCGCCGCCTGCTCACCGATGCGCCCGGCGAGTTGATCGAGCGGGTTCTCGACGAGCGCGAGCTGGAATCGTTGCGCTATGGTTACCGCGAGCGCGTCACCGACATGGATTTGCCGCACATCCGCGAGCTGCCCGATGTGCTGCCCGATATCTTTGCCGCCGCCGCCACACGCGCCCGCGAAGCCGGCTTTGATGGCGTCGAGCTACATTACGCGCACGCTTACACGATGGCGTCGTTTCTGAGCGCCACCAACACGCGCCCGGACGGCTACGGCGGGCGGCGCGAAAACCGCGTGCGCTTGCCGCTCGAAGTCTACGGCGCGGTGCGCGAGCGAGTCGGGGCGGATTATTGTGTCGGCGTGCGCTTTCTCGGCGATGAAGTGATTCACGGCGGCAGTCATCTTGAGGATGCGGTCTACTTCGGCACAGAGTTCGCGCGCTGTGGCTTTGATTACCTTTCGGTTTCGAAGGGCGGCAAGTTCGATGACGCCCGGCAGCCGAAGGTCGGTCACGCGGTCTACCCTTACACGGGGCCGAGCGGCTACGAGTGCATGCCGACGGTGTGGTCAGATGTGCGCGGCCCGTTCGGTCGCAACGTCCCGCTGGCTGCAACGATCAGACATGCCGTGCGCGCCGCCGGCTGCCGCACGCCCATCGTCACGTCGGGCGGCATCGCGACCTTTGAGCAGGCCGAACAGATTCTGGAAAACGGCGAGGCCGATATTATCGCCGCGGCGCGGCAGTCGTTGGCCGACCCGGACTGGTTCTTGAAAATCAAGCTAGGGCGCGGCGACGAGGTGCGCCGCTGCGAGTTTACCAACTACTGCGAAGGGCTGGACCAGATGCACAAGCAGGTGACGTGCAAATTGTGGGACAGGTTACAAACGGGCGAGCCGGGCGCGGCGCTGAGCGACGACGGACGCCGCCGCCTGCTTGCGCCGCGCTGGCAGGATGCCCCCGAAGAATGATCGCCGTCAGCTTGCCAGGCGTTTCAGACCGCGATAAGCCGGATAGCTCGCCGCCAGCAAGATGATGCTGTAGAAAGTCGTCGAGCTAAGAAAAGCCCGCCAGCTTGCGGCGCGGCTGATGTCGGTCGCTGCCGAGCTGGCTAAGAAAGCCAGCGAGCCGACCAGCGAGATGGCCGTCGTCACCGGGTAGCCCCATGCTTTGTAAGGCCGCTCGCGCTCGGGCTCGCGCCGGCGCAACGCGAAGACCGCCGCAAACGAGACGGCATAGCTGACAACGAAAAAGATGGCCAGCACCGAGATGATGCGCTCAAAGATTTGCCGCGCGTTTTCAAAGCTGCCGCCGATGATAAACAGCCCGGCGACCGCGGTGCCGGCCAGCAGCGCGAGCGTCGGTGTGCCGCCCTGATTGACACGGACGATTCGGCTCGACACCAGCCCGTCGCGGCTCATGGCGAAGATGACGCGCGAGGCCATCAACTGGCAGGCATTGATGGCGCTCAACATCGAGAGGATGGTCAGCGCGCGGATCACCGTATCGCCATACTGCCCGAAGATGGCCGTGGCGGCTGAGCCGACCGCGAGGTCAGCGCCGGCGAAGGCGGGGATGGGCAAGACGTAGAGAAGCGCGAGATTCACCAGCATGTAAATGGCGATGATTGCCAGCACGCCGCCGAACAACGCACGCGGCACGTCACGCGCCGGGTCGCGCACTTCTTCGGAGAAATAGATAATGCCCGTCCAGCCGTCGTAGGTATAGATCACCGCTTGCAGCGCCAGGACGAAGGCAAGAAAAAGCGATTCACTGGCCGGGGCGGTGGCGCTTTGCTCAGGCGCGGGCGCGACGCTATTGCCGCCGAGCGCAAAGCAAGCGACGACGAGCGCGATGAAGGCCAGCGCCTTGAGCAGGCTCGTCACATTCTGAACATGGCTGCCCCAGCGCACGCCGCGCCATTGCAGCACCGCGAACGCCACGACGATGGCAAGCGCGATGGCAACCGTGCGACCGGCGAGCAGCGGAAACAACACGCCGAGGTATTCGGCAATGACTACCGAGATGGCCGCGCTCGTGCCGCAAGTCGAAATCCAATCGCTCCAGCCGACAACGAATCCCACATAATCGCCGAACGTATGCTGCGCGAAGACATACTGGCCGCCGGACTTCGGCAGCATGGTGCCAAGCTCGGCTATCGAGATCGCTCCCAACAGCGCGTAGAGGCCGCCGACAATCCAGACGCTCAGAAAGAGCCAGGTCGTCGGCAGGTGGCCGGCGACTTCGCCGGGCGTTCGCAGGATGCCCGCGCCAATGGTGTTGCCGATGATGACGGCGAGGCCGAAGCCGACGCCCAGGATGCGCAGCAAGCGCCCGCGTGGCCCGGCCGGCGCAGAGCTTAGTCCATCCGATGTTGATTGCAAATGAGACCGCCGAGGAAAAGAGTTGTGTAAACCGGGCGCGATTATACACGACGAGCGCCCCGCGGGCTACAGCAACGGCAATAGTTGACGAATAAAACCGGCAAGGTTGCCGGCGCAGAGGTCGGCGCGGCGGTTCAACCTCATCAGCCCTTTGAAAGCCCGCGGCTTTACGAGCGCCGCCTGAATGACTCGGCGAGGGCTGACGCGCCCGTCGCGGCCGCGGCAACGGTTGAAGTCAACCGGCAGGTCTTCGTCAAACGTGTCGCTTATGGCGCGGACGATCAAGTAAGGCATCTGTAATTCATCGCACACGGCGGCAACCGCCAGCGATTCCATATCAACCCATGCGACTTCGCTCACCGCGAAGGCTTCAGCCAGTCGCCGCTTGCCCGTCGCTTTGCAGACAATCTCGTCAACCGTGACGGCGGTGCCGATGCGAACATTGCCCAGGTGTGCGGCGGTTTGAAAAAGCGGCGAGCGGCTGGCATCAACCCGGCGATCAGGCCCGCGCACTTCATGGGCAATCATCAAGTCGCCCGCCTGCAACGATGGCGAGAGCGCGCCGCCGAGGCCGACGTTGATGACGGCGCGCGCCCGCTGCGCGCTGAGCCAGGCGCGCAACGCGCGTTCGGCGTTGCGCGGCCCTTCGCCGGTGTCGAGCAATGCAAGCTCGCTCAGGCGGTCGCGCGCGATAACCGCCATCTCGCGCTTGAGCGCCGCGACGACCAGCACCGGCGGGCGGCTCTCGGTCGCACCGCTAATTTGGCTTCCCCCTTCAGCGCGTGACGTAGCCATGTTCTTTGAACCAATCAACCGCGCGCTTGAGCGCATCGGCAATCGGGCTTTGCGGCAAGCCCAGCTCGCGCACCGCCTTTGAAGAATCGAACCACATGCGGTGGCGTGACATCTTGACGCTTTCAATGGGCACGTCCGGGGCGCGGCGGGCGACGTTGATGGCCCAGAAGTTTTCCAGCCGCGCATAACTTTCAGCGACCCAGTGCGGCACCTGCATTCGTGGCGACGGCATATCGGTCACAGCGGCGAGCGCATCGAACATCTCTTTCAGCGTCAGGTTGGTGCCGCCGAGAATGTAACGCTCACCGACGCGCCCGCGCCCGGCGGCCAGGATGTGACCCTCGGCGCAATCGCGCACGTCAATCAGGTTCATGCCGGTGTCAACGTAGCCGAACATTTTGCCTTTGAGAAAGTCAACGATGATCTTACCCGTTGGCGTCGGCTTGATGTCGAGCTCACCGACGGGCGTCGAAGGATTGACGATGACCACGGGCAGACCGCGCGCCGCCCAACCTCGGACTTCTTCTTCCGCGAGAAACTTGCTGCGTTTGTAGTGACCGATCATGTCTTCGAGCGCCACCGGCGTTTCTTCGCTGGCGGGCGTGCCGTTGTCGTTGAGCCCAAGCGCGCCGACGGTGCTGGTATAGACGACGCGCTCAATGCCTTCGTCAAAGGCCGCCTGCATGACATGGCGCGAGCCGTTGACGTTGCTCTCGTACATCTCGCGCGGGTCAGCGCACCACAGCCGGTAATCAGCGGCGCAGTGATAGACGACGCTCACGCCGCGCACCGCCTGCTTGATCGACTCCACATCGCGGAGGTCGCCGGTAGCGAATTCGACCGGCAAGTCTTTGAGGTTATCCAGGCGGCTCGCGGCGCGCACCAGGCAGCGCACCTCCGCATTGCGCGCCAGCAAGCGCCGCACGAGATGCGAGCCGACAAACCCTGTTCCGCCAGTGACCAGTGCCTTCATTCGCGTTCGTTCACTTGAGTCGCCAATCGCCAAAGGCTTACGCCCTTCATCATCTCAGCCTGCCCAGCAGCCACGACTTCAGGATGCCCGGATTGGCAGCGTCCGTGGCGAAGTATTCCTGGATGAGCTGGTCATATAGTTGTTGGCGCTCCGGGGCGCGGAGCGGGCTGGCGAAGGGCATCTGGCCGCCTGTGACGTACGAACGGATGACGGCCTGATCCATCGGCCAGTTGAGCGCGCCGAGACCCTCCGGTTGATGGCAAGCGGCACAGCTCATCGCCTGCCCCGCGGCAGTGTGGGCAATGGCTTCGCCGAAGCGCTGTTGGCGACTCAGCCCTGACGCCGCGCCGAGTCCGGGGCCAAGCTTTCGCCCATCAAGATAGCCGGCAAATCGCGGCGAGCCGTAACTTCTAAATCGCCGGTTGACGGCCAGCACTGCCGGCTGCTCGTCTGCCGTCACGCTGCCCGCCTGCGGGAAGATCGGCAGGACGCCGCTCTTGTGGCAGCTCGCGCAGTTGTCATCGCCATAGCCCAGCTCCCAACGGCCTTTGATCGTGATCGAGCCATCGCGGCGATAGATTCTGTAATAGTCTTTGAAGTAGGTATCGAAGGTGCCATCCGCATGCGCGACCGCCGAGATGACCGAGAGATTGCGAATGCGCGGGCGCGCCTTCGGGTCGGTGACACCGAATTGCACCCATTTCTCCGGCACGCCCGCCGCCGCGTTTCCCGGCACGACGATCAGCAGCCGCCTGAAACTGTCATCGTTGTCGGGCGTCCCCAGATGCCGTGATGTGTAACTGAAGAAGATGAGCCGCTCGGCGGGCTCTCTGGTGGCGTTGAGCCGCCGCAGAAATGACTTGGCCTGCTCAAGCGTCTCGTAGCGGCTCACGGCGCGCAAGAAGCTTTGCGCCATCAGCAGGTCGGGGACTTGCACGTACTGGCGCGTCTCGGCGAAGTACTGCCGGTCGGGCACGACAAAGCCAAGCTCATGGCCGGGCTGTTGATCGAGAGCGGCGGTTTCAATGTATTCGACAAATTCGCGATAGCGGCTGATGAAGCCTGCGTCCTGGGCGAGCTTGCGGCGGCGGATAGTCGCGGCAATCGAGTTGAGCAGTTTTTCATAAGCCGGCAGGGCGTCGTCGCTATCGTAGGCGGCGCGTGCGGCGCGGACGAGCGCATCAACTTTTGTCCCCACCCATGCGTCCGGGTCGGGCTGCGACCGCGGACGCGGGTAGGTGTAAGTGATACCGCCAAAGAACAGGAGACAAATTGCAATTGTGCGCAGACGGGCACTCATCCGTATGCCGCCTTTCGCCGCGGCTCAACCGGCCAGGTTCCACACCGCCATGCGCACCAGGTCGCGCGGACTGCGGCGCAGCTCGAACATCGCCGACGCCTCAAATCCGCTGTGCATCATGCAGTTCTGGCAGAGCCGGTCTTCGCGCGATTCCCAGTACGGCCAGTCGACGCTGTTCCAGAACTCGTCCCAGGTCGGGTAATACTTAACGCCGATCAAATAGCAGGGCCCCTTCCAGCCGCGCGGCGTGCGCGTCACCGTGCTCCACGGCGAGCATTTGTAGTCGCGCATGCCGGCAGTAAATTCCAGGTACATCGGCGTGCTCATTAGACGGTACCGCTTCGATAGCTCAAGGACGTGTTTGAACTTCGTCTGAATCTCTTGCCGCGAGAGAAAGATGTCCGTATCAACCGATTCGTAGTGATAGCCCGGCGAGATCATCATGCCGTCAACGCCGAGATCGGTCATCAGCTCGCATAGCTCTTCCATCTCCTGCATCTCGGTTTCGCGGAAGACCGTCGTGTTGGTCGTCACGTGATAGCCGAGCGCCTTGGCCTGCTTGATCATCTCGATGGCTTTGTCAAAGACACCTTTGCGGTCGCAGACCATATCATGCGTCGCTTTCATGCCGTCGAGGTGAACGTTGAGCGTCAGCCGCTTGTGCGGCGCAATCTTGCCAAAGACTTTGGTGTCTAAGAGCAGCGCGTTGGTGCAAAGATAGATGTGGCGCTTGCGCTCGATGATGCCTTCGACCAGTTGCTTCAACTCAGGGTAGATGGTCGGCTCGCCGCCGCACAGCGACACAATGGGCGCTTGCGACTCGTCAACGGCTTTGAGGCAGTCGTCGAGCGCCATGCGGTCTTCGAGCTTGCCGGTGTGGCGCTCGATGGCGCAGCCGATGCAGGCGAGGTTGCAGGTGTAGAGCGGCTCAAGCATCAGCACCATCGGGTAACGTTTGTTGCCCCGTGCGCCTTGCTTGATCTGATGGCGTATCGCGTCGGTCGTAATGTGTAACGGAAATCGCATCACTGTCACCTATAGAGTTTAAAGCTAGCCCCGAAAATATCGTCTGGCGTACATGCCGAGCGCCAGCAGCGGGAAGTAGACCGCGTAGAGATGGTAGCGCAGGTAGAAGACCGTCGGGAAGCCTGTGCCGGTCCAGTGCGCGTCCTGCCACGAGCCGTCCTGGCGCTGCGCTCTGAGCAAGTATTCGACGCCGCGGTGCAGCCCGTCGCTGTCGTCGCCGGTCGCCATCAATCCCATCAGCGCCCAGGCGGTCTGCGACGGCGTGCTCGCGCCCTGCCCCTTTAGCGATGAATCGTCGTAGGTATTCGGCGATTCGCCCCAGCCGCCATCCTCGTTCTGAATCGAGCGCAACCATGCGCCGGCGGCCTGATAGCGCGGCTCCCACATATCTTCGCCGATGGCTTGCAAGCCGGTCAGCGCCAGCCACGTGCCGTAGATGTAATTCACGCCCCAGCGACCGAACCAGGTGCCGTCGCGCTCCTGCTCTTTCGCCAGATAAGCCATCGCCCGCTGCACGACCGGGTGATCGATCTTAAAGCCGAGGTTGGCCAGCGTCTCAAGGCCGCGGCCGGTGATGTCCGCCGTCGAAGGATCGATCATGGCGTTATGGTCGGCGAAGGGAATCTGCGTCAAGAACTGCTCGTCGCAATCCTTGTCAAACGACGCCCAGCCGCCATCTTTGTTCTGCATGGTGAGCAGCCACTTCAAGGCGCGCTCCATCGCTTGTTGCTTGCGGCGCTCGCGCCCGGCGTCGGGGAAGCGGACTTTGCTCAAGCTCGTCAACACCTGAAAGGTGTCGTCTATGTCCGGGTAGAATTCGTTGGCGTATTCAAAGTACCAGCCGCCCGGCTCGCCTTCGGGGTTCTTCACCTTCCAGTCGCCGACCTCTTTGACCTCTTTCGCAAGCATCCACTCGGCGGCTTTGACGACGTCGGGATGATCGGCGGGCATGCCCGATTCGATCATGGCGTTTAGGGCCAGCGCCGTATCCCACACAGGCGAATAGCAGGGCGCAACCCGCAGCGTGTCGCCCTCTTCGATTTCCAGCTTCTCAAGCTCGCGAATCTGCCCGGCGGTCACCGGATGATCATTCTTGTAGCCGAGGCAGCGCAGGGCGATGATCGAGTTGATGATGGGCGGGAAGATGGCGCCGATGCCGTCGCTCTTTTCAAAGTGGTCGAGCATCCACTGCTCGCATGCCTTCAGCGCCTTGTCCCGCGACGGCTGCCAGCCGCGCCGCTCGATCAGCTTCAAGGTCGCGTCGGTCGTCTTGAAGAAGGTCTTCCAGAAGCCGCGCCGCGCGTTGGTCGTCGGCGGGTTGTCGAGCATCAGCTCGCTGATGTTGGCGCTTTCGGGCACGGCGCACGAAGGCTTCATGGCCCAGATGATGGCCAGCGGCACGACGATGCCGCGCGACCACGAAGACATTTCATAAAGGTTGATCGGCGCCGACAGCGGCAGCAGAATAATTTCCGGCGGCACCGCCGGGCAGCGCTCCCAGGGGTACTGACCGAAGATGGCCAGATAGATGCGCGTGAAGCTGTTAGTGGCATCCAGACCGCCGAGCCGGCGAATCACTTCGCGCGCCCGCCGCATGTGCGGCGCGTCAGGCGAATCGCCCAGCAGCTTCAAAACGAAGTAGGCTTTTGCAGAGGCGCTGACTTCGGCAGGGCCGCCTTCGTAGATGCCCCAGCCGCCCGTGGGCAGTTGTTTCTGGCGAATATAGTTGGCGGCTTTGCGCACTCGTTCGGAATCCATGCGGCCAATGAAGTGCATCGTCAGGATGTACTCGGATTCGAGAATCGTGTCGCCTTCAAGCTCGCCGCACCAGTGGCCGTCCGTGTTCTGTATCTGCAAGAAATATTGTTGTGCCCACTTGATCGCGCGGCGCACGTCGGGTTCCAGGCTGCGATCAGCCAGCGCCGTTTTTACTTGATACTGTCTTGACATGGGGCTACCAATCCTTTCAAAGTCCAATTCCCTAGCTTGCCCAACGTTCGTCATTTCAGATTTGGATCAGGGGTACGTGTTAACCGGGAAAGAATACTATAACAGGCGGTGGCTTGGCCATTGCCAACCGGCCAGCATTAAACGGCCATCCGGCGTCACGCGACGGTGATTTTACGCGCGCCGCGCCGCGCCGGATTTACCGCGCGCCGTCAAGCTGCACCAGCAGCCGTTCCGGGTGCAAGACTTCTTGCGGCAGAGCGAAATGGACGTTCTCATCGCCGCCCGACTGTTCTTCATAGTCGCTGGCGCCGAGGCCGCGCAGGTGCTCCAGCACGCGAATGACCAGCTCTTCCGGGGCCGACGCGCCGGCGGTCACGCCGACGATTTCGGCGTCCGCAAGCCAGGCGGGATTGATCTCGGTCTCGTCATTTACCAGGTAAGCCGGGGTGCCGCCGACGACCGCGACTTCGCGCAGGCGCTGCGAGTTCGAGCTGTTCTGCGAGCCGACGACCAGCAGCACATCAACCCGCGCGGCCATCTCCTTGACGGCGTTCTGGCGGTTCTGGGTCGCGTAGCAAATGTCGTCCTTGGGCGGCGATTGCAGCCTGGGGAATTTGCGCTTGAGCGCCTGGACGATCTCTGCCACGTCATCCAGCGACAGCGTCGTCTGCGTGATGTAGATCACGCGGTCGGGGTTCGCGACCTCAAGCCGCTCGACATCGGCGACCGAGCTGACCAGTTGCATGGGCGCTTCGCCCATGGTGCCTTCGACCTCTTCGTGGCCGGGGTGGCCGATCAGCACCAGCGAGTAGCCGTCACGCGCAAAGCGGATGGCTTCCAGATGCACCTTGGTCACCAGCGGGCAGGTGGCGTCAATGATGCGCAGGTTTTTGTCTTCGGCCAATTGCACCATCGCCGGCGCGACGCCGTGCGCGCTGAAGACGCAGACCGCGCCGTTGGGCACTTCTTCGAGGCTGTCAACAAAGACCACCGCGCGTTTGCTCAAGTTATCAACGACGTAGCGGTTGTGAACGATTTCATGGAAGACATAAATCGGCGGAGGGAAGAAATCGAGCGCGCGCTCGACGATGTCAATGGCGCGCACCACGCCGGCGCAGAATCCGCGCGGTTTTGCCAGCACTACTTTCTTAATCGCCATGCGATAATCCTTCGATAAACAAGCTGCCGACCTGGGGCCGGAAGACAACGATGAAGTCGCCATTACGTTTAACAGCGGGATTATAGCAACCGGGCGGGATGACTGCCAGTTTGCCGCGCCGTGTAGGAGGGACGCGGCGGCACGGCGACGCGGAGACGCGGCGGCACGGCGACGCGGCGACGCGGAGAAAGGAAGACAAGCAGTCAGTCTCTCTGTCTTTCCCTCGCCGCGTCCCCGCGTCGTCTTTTGCTTAGCGCAGCCGCAGCAGCGGGTCACCAAGCAGTGTCCAGCTCTTGATGACCGCTTCGTCCTGCGCGATAGCCTTGGCGCGCATGATGGCTTCGCCTATCGTCAAGCGCTGATCGGTTTTGGCGGCACTGGCGCTGAAGAGTTGCCGAATCATTTCTTGATCCACTAACTCCTGTGCCCCGGCAACCGTCTGCGCCGACGAAGCCCAGACGGCAATCGCGCCGCCGCGCTCTGACAGCAAGAGGCTTTCGCCGAGGCTGTTGCTGCGCGGGTCATTGAACAAGCCGTTTAAGCAGGTCATCGAGACGACCACCGGCAGCGCCTGTTGATTCGTCAGCAGCCCGACGCTGTCATTCGTCAGCAGGTTGCCGCGCCAGACGCTTGCCGAGCCGTGCCCGGCATAGTTGACCAGCTTCGGCCCGCGATTGATCGCATCGATGATCGCGCGGTTCGCCGTCACGTCATCCATGCGGCTGCGGAAAACCTCTTGCACCGGAGTTTCCGCCGGCAGCGACAGTTCGACCGCCTGACTTGCGACCTCAAAGTCATACTCTGCCGCCAGGTCTGCGACTAACAGAACGCCGCTGGTTGGCATCCCTTGTTCATAGCTGATGATCTTGTCAACCATCGCTTGCGCCTGCTGAAGCGTCCGCACCGGCAGCCGCCCCACCGCTACATCCGCCAGCCCATCCCCATCGACATCCCCCAGCCAGTCATCCGTCGCCGTCTCGAACGTGTTCGTCCACATCACCTTCGTCGGCACCAGATCGTTCTCGCCCAACCCCAGATAGTTCTTCCCGTCATAGCTCGCATCTCCCACCAGCAGCACCCACCGCGG
>DATENM010000048.1 GCA_035275065.1 Blastocatellia bacterium | reverse complement strand
CGAGCGTTAGACGTGTGTAGCAGATTCGCCGGGGCTTGAGGACATAACCACATTAAGCGATACTATGGAAACTAGAGGTGAAGCTAATGGTTACTAAAGATATACTCCGCCAAAAACGTGAAGATATCAGACGTATCGCTGCTAGCCACGGCGTCAGCAGGATCAGAGTCTTCGGCTCCGTAGCACGCGGACAGGCTAAACCAGACAGCGATCTCGACTTGCTCATTGACGTTGGGCCAACGACCAGCTCTTGGTTTCCTGCTGGCCTCATTTTGGATCTCGAAAAGCTTCTTGGCTGTCGGGTTGAAGTAGTGACCGAGAAGGGACTGAATCCTCAACTGCGGGAGCAAGTGCTCAGTGAAGCTATGCCGATATGAGAGAAGATCGTGTCTACCTCCAGCACATTGCAGAATGCATTCGGCGGATTGAAGAGCACACAGGCAAAGGGCGAGAAGAATTCCTGCAATCCCATACACTACAAGACGCGGTGCTGAGGAATCTGCAAACCCTGAGCGAAGCAACACAGCGACTTTCGGATGACACGAAAGCCAAATATCCACAGATCGAATGGTCACGAATCGCCGCCTTCCGCAACGTGCTTGTGCATAACTACCTCGGCATCGACTTGGAGATCGTATGGGGAATAACTCAACGAGAAGTGCCCGAACTAAAGACCGCCATTTCGGCGATGCTGAATGAGGTGGTGTGATACTGTACGCCACACACACGTCTAACAAGGCGTTGCAGCGGAGGCCGCGAAGCGCATTTCTTATCAACATCGGAGTTCCGCTCACGGCCCCGCTGAACGCGAGCGTTGGGCGCCGCTCCCGCAATCGCTGACGAGCGCAATCACCTCGTTAACGAAGGACCCGGCTCAGCGGCGATCACCTTTGAACCGCAAGCAGCTACTGTCGCCATGGCCACGAGCCGCAACTCGCACCGCTTTGAAGGCGGCGCCGAGGGTGCCAGCCACTCGACGATGTGCCGCGAAGCGTCTGGCCACTGCGGACGAATCGAATGGAGTGCAGTATTCGGTGGCGCAAGCGACGATGGGAAGAGCCGCGAGGCGGGGCTGCGGCAAGGCGGTGAGGGGCGATGCCGCGGCGCGGCGGCAAGCATGGTGCGAGGCGCGAACGGATCTAGGTCGTAAGGTCACGATGGCGAAGGGCTCGACCGTTGGGAGATACAAGCGGTTCCTGGGCGTCGCCCAACAAGCGCATGCACCGGAGCGCGGCGGGCGGGTTTCTCGTCATTGGTTCAGTGCGGCACGCCGCGCCCGGTGATGCGTGGCGTTATGCCTCGCGCCGCGAAGGACTCAATTATGGAAGCCCCCTTTCTAATGACCCCTGTAGAATTTGAAATCGCAGTTCGGCAGTTCCTTCAGGAAGAAGGGCGCGGCTTAAAAGACTTTCGTGTGCAACATCTTGAGAAGCTTCAAGGATACGATGGTGACTACATCATTGATGTTACTGCCCGTTTTGAGGCGTTGGGAGCAGACTTTCTTGTCCTGATCGAATGCAAGAGATACACTTCCGACTCTGTGGAACGAGAGCAGGTTCAAGCTCTCAATCAAAAGAAACTTTCAATTGGGGCGCACAAGGCCATGCTTTTCACCACCTCTACATTCAGAAGCGGAGCGATTGAGTTTGCCAAAGCCAATCGCATTGCTCTTATTCAGGTCTCTCCCAAACAAATATCGTATGCAGTTAAATCTTGGTCCCCAGAAATCAGCGTTGAATTTGTGTCTCCCGAAACCGCTTCTTTGGCGGAATTCTTATTTGATGGCAATATACCTGATGAGGCTGAAGAGAATCCGTTGCCTGAAGCAGCTAAGTCAAAGATTTTTGTCCTAGCCGTCCTGAGTCAACGACTCGATTACTTGCGCATCCTTTCAGCTAGGGGATATGACATTAACCAGTCTGAGATAGAAAGACTGAGGAAAGAAATAGAAGAAGCAGAAGATGAACTCAGACGATTGCGAGAAGGCAAGGCATAACAATGCGTTGCAGCGGAGGCCATGCAGCGCAGTTCTCATGCGTTCTTTGAGTGCCGTTCACGGCCCCGCTGAACGCGGGCGTTGGGCGCCTTTCCCGCCATCGCTGATGTGCGAAGTTGTCCGCGCCAGGAACTTGGTTCGGTCCGCAATTCGACCCTGCGGCTCTCGCCACATGCAACGGCCAGCCAAACCTCGACGAACACCCAGCAATCGCCATTGCGAGGCTTGGCATCGTCTCGAAGCATCTCCCCGCCGTCGAGCGCCTTCGCTCCGAGCACGCCACTATATGCCAGAGTGGCCATCTCCGCTCAGCAAGCGAGCGGCGCGAGCCAGGACTAGCGGAAGGGCAAGGCTTGAGCGGAGCGGAATGGGTGCGAAGCCAGAGGTGGCGTGGAAGGGAAGCCGCAGGAAGAACGCATGGGGTCGCCGTGATCAACCACGAGCGGGATGAGAGGGGCGCAAGGATTAGGGTTGCGGGCGTCGCCCAACAAGGCGTTGCACCGGAGCGCGGGCCGCGCACTTCACGTGATTATTTGTGAGGCCGTTGCCCGCGCCCGGTAAACGCAGGCGTTAGGCGTCCTACCGAGGTGTCAGCTAAAATGCGACTGTGGGATACGCAATCAGGCAAATGCAGCAAAGCGATTGGCAGCATGTACGCTTGATCTACTTGGAAGGCATCGCCACCGGCGACGCAACCTTCGAGACCC